>JAOZGN010000008.1 GCA_027491555.1 Thermoproteota archaeon | reverse complement strand
GGCGTCGCTCACCCTCTCGGCGCCGGCCTCCTTGATTATCCGGTAGACCGGAGCCAGGGGCAGGTGCTTGGCAGACCTCTGAGGCATATACATACACCCCCTATATCCTGTTACACCTTGACCCCGGTTTCACGGGGCCTGATTAGTAAGAAGGACTGCTATATTTAAGCTCTTCGCATCATACTTCCATAGATGAACTTGTTCGTCGATTGCAAAATTGGGAGGAGGTAACTGGGCCCATAGTCTTCACACCGAAATTGAATCGTCGATCGGAGGGCGCTCTCGCACGAACACATTGCGATATTGTATGGGAGAATACTGGAGAGATTAATATCCATGACTAGCCGATATTTAAAGGCCAAAAAAGCACTAATCGGCCGTTAACTAATTGAATCTTTCAACACCAATCTGAGGTGTTCAACGGCCGCCTAGATCTCTATTTGATGCACGCTGAGTCTCATCAACCAAGTCTGTTGGTGATACTCAAATTCGGTATCCTATGTTAATCGACTAAGAAGTTCGAGGCTTGAACTAGGCTCTCTCGATCGACAGGCTCCTCGTAAAGTCTGTTGAAGAAAATTTACAGTACGGCAGGACAACCACCAAGCTATCTCGGAGGAGGCGCTCCTACAGCGTGAGATGCCTCGCAGTGGAGGGATTTCGAGAATTATCCTCCAAAGTCAGATTCGCCTAATCACACCTGAACTATTCTGACGACCTCCGTGGCCCCCTCTCTTATGCCGTATGCTACTACAACGATGTCACCGAAGGAGACCTCTCTTTCCTCCCGCAGCTTCGAAATGAGCGCCTCCAGAGCCTCCTCCCTGCTCTTTAACCGATCTAGCACAATGGGAGAGACTCCCCAGAGGATTGAGAGCTGCCTTGCCACGCGCTCGCTGCTCGAGCCAGCATGAATATCGGTTGGTGGCCTATACCGGGATATCCTGGCTGCGGTCCGCCCGCTCCTGGTGTAGACGGCTATCTTCGCCCCGAGGCTTTCTGCCAAGAGCGCGATCCCCCTGGCAAACCTGTCGTACAGGCTCTCTGCCCCGTAGTACCCACGCTCTGCTGGCCGCTGCTCGTACTCCGTCCGCTCGATTATCCGCCTCATCCACCTGACGGCCTCAACTGGGTACCTGCCCGCCGCAGTCTCTCCCGCTAGCATGAGCGCGTCCACACCTTCCCTAACAGCCACCATGACATCAACTACCTCGCTCCTCGTGGGCACGGGACTGTACATCAGGCTCTCGAGCAGCTGCGTGGCTATGATCACCGGTCTCCCGAGGTTCAGCGACACGTTGATAATCCTCCTCTGAAGTTGAGGTATCTCTTCCAGGGGGAAGAAGTTCCCTAGGTCTCCCCTTGCCACCATGATCGCGTCGGACTCCTTAGCTATCTCCTCGAGCCTCTCGACCCCGGCCTTGGTCTCTATCTTCGAGATCACCTTTACCTCCTCCCCGCCTCTGCCTGCCAAAAAGTCCCTGAGAAGCCTCACGTCGGCGCCGGCGCGGACGAAGCTCATGGCAATGTAGTCGAAGCCATGCTCAATCGCAAACTCCACGCAGCGGGCGTCTCGCTCCGTGAACGTCGGGATGTCGAGCTCCTTGCCGAATATCGCCAAGCTCTTTCTGGACTTGATAACACCATCAACGACGGCCTGCGCCCTTACTCGATCTACGCCTACCTCCAGGACCCTCAGCCTAACCCTTCCCTCGTCCACGAGAAGCTCGTCTCCCTCCTCCACGCCGTCGAAGAATTCCTCCACAGGGACGGGGACGTACTCCCCGTCTGACTCATATGCCATTCTTAGCTCAAGGACCTCCCCTCTCTTCACGTAGATCGGCTTGACCAGGTCGCCCAGTCTGACCGACGGCCCCGTCAGGTCTCCTATCAATGCGACCCAGCGTCCCAGCCTGCGCTCGGCTCCCCTAACTGCCTTGGCATAATTTTTCCAGTCTTCCTCGCTCCCGTGTGAGAAGTTCACCCTGAAAGCGTCGGCCCCTGCCCTCATCATGGCGGCGACGGCCTCTTCGTCAGCTGATGAGGGACCCAGCGTGGCAATGATCTTAGCCCTCTTCCTCAAGCTCCTCACCGATCGGGATCTCCTGGTAGTCCCAGCCGTCCAGCACCATCTCAAGCTCGGCGGCCAGGCTATCCAAGAGCCTGGAGTAAAACTCCCGCGAGGCCTCCTCGTCAGGGACATCGGCAGGCTGGTCCCTGTAGAGGAGGACGGACCCAGGCGCGGGGAAGGGTTCTATGCCCTCGCGGATCCTGTAGACCTCCCTCCTGGCCGGGCTGCGGGTCTTCACGAGGTCGGGGTAGGTGGCCATCACTGCGGCGGCCTCGACGCCCGCTGCGTGACCCCCGCCTATCGACTCCCTGGCGAGGGTCTCGGCGTAGATCCACCAGTGAACGACGACGGTCCTCACTCCCAGCTCCCTCCACGCGCGCCTCGTGGCGGACTTGATGGCTGCGACGTGCTCTGACCCACCGTGCCCGTTGATCAGGATGACCCTGTCGAAGCCGTTCTCCGCGAGGGCCCTGAGGACTTCAAACAGGAGTGACTCCAGCGTCGACTGCGATATGCCCATGGTGCCCGGGTAGGCCGAGAGGGAGCCCACCACACCGTAGGGAATCGCAGGCGCCACAGCCGCGTTGAGCCTAGGCGCCAGGTCTTGCGCCAGCCTCTCAGGCAGCATGAAGTCTGTGCCCAGCGGTAGGTGGGGGCCGTGGGCCTCAACGACCCCCACCGGCAGTATCACCAGGTCCGTGTCGCCTAGGAGGTTCGCAAACTCCGGCCAGGCCAGGCGCCAGATCCGCAGCTCCCTCCGGCCCTCCAACGGGTTCACCTCACCTCAGGCCCACCTTTGAGAGGAACTCGTCTATAACGTCCTCCAGGTTCGGCCTGCCTATCTCCTGCAGCTCATACCTTACGTGCACCGCGGGCTTGTCTATGCGCAGGTACCTGCTGAGGTCTGTGGGCGTCCCCAAGATGACCGTGTCGGCATCCGCGTTGTTGATGGTCTCCTCGAGCTCCCTCATCTGGCGATCGCTGTAGCCCACCGCAGGGAGGACGGGCCCGAGGTGGGTGTACTTCTGGTAGGTCTCCTTTATTGAGCCGACAGCGTAGGGCCTCGGGTCCACGATCTCGGCGGCGCCGAACCTCCTCGCGGCCATGTAGCCTGCGCCGTAGCCCATCTCGCCGTGAGTGACCGTGGGTCCGTCCTCGACCACCAGCACCCTCTTGTCCTTGATGAGCTCAGGGGCGTCGACCGTCAGGGGCATGGCGGCTTCGATTATGGTAGCTCTGGGGTTGACACTCATCACGTTGCTTCGCACTCTCTCTATCTGGTCGGCGCTGGCCACGTTCTCCTTGCTGATTATGACTACGTCGGCAGCCCTCACGTTGACGGATCCCGGCCAGTAGGTGAGCTCGTGGCCCGCCCTGAGCGGATCGGCGACGGTGATCCAGAGGTCGGGGAAGTAGAACGGGAAGTCGTTGTTGCCGCCGTCCCAGAGGATTACGTCGGCCTCCTTCTCGGCCTCCCTCAGGATCTTCTCGTAGTCGACGCCCGCGAACACCACGTTGCCCATCTTGATGTGGGGCTCGTAGTCCTCCCTCTCCTCGATGGTGCACTCGTGCCTGTCGAGGTCCTCCAGAGAGGCGAACCTCTGGACTATCTGCTTCCTGAGGTCACCGTACGGCATCGGGTGCCTTATCACCGCGACCCTAAGTCCCCTTTCCTTCAGGATAGCGGCAACTCTCCTGCTGGTGGGGCTCTTGCCGGCGCCGGTCCTGACGGCCGTCACGGCGATTACCGGCTTGTTGGACTTCAGCATGGTACTCTCGGGGCCTAAGAGCATGAAGTCGGCCCCGGCGGCTTGAGCTATGGCGGCCCTCTCCATCAGGTACTGGTGGGAGACATCGCTGTAGGCGAACACCACGAGGTCAACCTTCTCCCTTCTGATTATCTCGGGCAGATCCTCCTCCCTGAGTATGGGGATACCGTCGGGGTAGAGGCTCCCGGCCAGCTCGGGGGGGTACTTCCTCCCCCAGATGTCAGGGAGCTGCGCCGCGGTGAAGGCGACGACCCTGTAATCCGGATTGTCCCTGAAGAATACGTTGAAGTTGTGGAAGTCCCTGCCGGCGGCTCCCATGATCACGACTCGCCGAACCCGCTCACCCATAGCGAGACACCGGCGCGGCGGCCGCGCGAAGTGCTCAAAATCTTTAGCTGCTGCCGCGCCTGGTGAGCCCGTGAAGGGCCTGAGCGAGGGCGAGATAATCTCCAGGCTGGCTTCGATCAGGCAGGCTGTGAAGGACGGTCTCCTCCCTATAGGGGTCGACGACGCTGCAGCCATCCAACTCGACGGAACCTACGTGGTGAACGCCGACACGGTGACCCGCGGCGCGGATCTGCTGCCGGGCATGGGGTTCCGCAGGCTGGCTAGGAAGGTGGTAGTGCAGACCTTCTCCGACGTTGCCGCCAAGGGGGCCGAGCCTGAGTACTTCTTCCTGTCGATGTGCGTTCCCAGCTCCTTTGGGAGGGAGGAGCTCGAGGAGGTGGCCCAGGGGATAGAGTGGGGGCTCGGGGAGGTGGGGGCCCGACTCATGGGCGGGGACGTCGACTCCTCGAGTGAGATAGTCATGACCGGCATCGGCGTGGGCAGGGCCGCGGGGCGGGTTATACCGAGGGGGGGCGCGAGGCCGGGTGATGTGATTGCCGTCACTGGGACCTTCGGGTGGACGTGGCTCGGGTACAGGATAGCCTTCGGCCGCATGGACGCCCCTGATCAAATCAGAGAGAGGGCGCTAAGGGCCGTCTATGAGCCAAGAGCCTCAATCGAGCAGGGTAAGATCATGGGATCACTCGACGGGATCAGGGCCTCGGCCGACAGCAGCGACGGCCTGTTCAAGACGCTGGACTCGATCGCCAGGGCCAGCGGAGTGAGGATCGTCGTGGACGAACTGCCTCTGGACCCTGAGCTGGTCGACTTCATGTCATCGGAGGGCATTGACCCGGTAGAGGCGGTGTTCTACGGTGGAGAGGAGTTTCACCTGGCAGTATCCGTCGACTCCGGCATGTACGAGGGGGTCGAGCAGGGGCTCCGCTCCCGGGGGTACAGGCTCATCAGGATCGGAAGGGTCGAAGCCGGTAAGGGGGTCTTCCTGGAGCTGAAAGGTGAGAGAATCCCGCTCAGGAAGGGCGGGTGGGACTCCGTTGCCGGCCGCCTATAGGGGAATCCTGTAGGCTGTGCCGTCCTCAGGCACTATCACCTTGACAGAGCTGAGGGCCTTCTTCGCCCTCTCGGCGAACATTGTGAGTTCATCCTGACTCCCGTTTATTGGGACCGCGGTGGAGGCGCTCAAGATCCGTGCTATCCTTATCGCGTCGTTGACGCCGGCCGTGGGAGAGGTCCCGCCCACCGGCACGAACGCGATATCCACGGGAGCGAAGGCCCGAAACGCGGCCGAGTACGCGGTCCCAGAGCCGTGGAACGCCGCAACCCTGTCTGTCTCGATCAGGAATACGAGCGGGTTCAGCCCCGGATGAACCGCCCTGAGGGCGTGAATTCTGAGCCCGTCCAAGTCGACGGACTCTCCCGGCCTGAGCCTCGCGACGTTCTCGTCTGGGACGAGTCTCCTCAGATCCTTGAACACGGCCTTGTTTGCCACCACGGCCGCGTCCGTGCGCCTGGCGAGTTCCACGACGGCGTCCCTGCTGTAGTGATCGCTCCGATCCTGCGTCACCGCTATGACGTCCAGCCTCTCTATGGCCTCGATCTCCTCCTGCGACAGCGTGGATCCCGGGTCTATCAGGATCAAACGAGACTCCAGATTCAGCAGGATGCACGAAGGCAGCCTGACGTAGAAGGAGTTAGGCTCCTCCAGCACCCAGCTTATCGCCTCAGTTCCCCTATGCACGGTCCTCCTTCCTCCTCACCTCGGCGGTCTGACCGGTGACCGCGGATTCAAATGCCTCTAAGCCGGACACCACATTGCCCAGGATCAAGACGGGAGACGGGAGCCTCGTCCTCTTCAAAGCTACGAGTAGAGCCTCCTTGGACGGAACGAACGCAACTTCTCCACGACGAAGTTCACGCCTGCCCTTCTCCAGCTTTGAAGTCATCTCAACGAAGAGGTAGACCTTCGGGCCGTCTCTCACGACTAGGGCCCTCTTAGGAAGATTTCTGTAGAGTCTCTCGGCTGTTAAGGGGGATAGGTGCCTCTTTATCTCGATCTCAGCCGTGCCAGACGGCATTACCACCTCTACCAAGTAGCTCTCGACGGATTCAACCAGCCCCCACACCTCCCGAATAGCGAAAAAGCGGGGCTCGGTCTATGGAGGAGTGGGGCTGGCTCCATAATAAAACACTCGCCCCCGGTTGGGGGGCGCAGGCCTTTAGGCCTTGGCGCCGCGGTATATCCTCAGCTTGGAGTTTCCGTCGACGTAGACGACCAAGCCCTCCTTCTCGAACTGGCGGAGAAGCCTCTTGGCTACGCTGACCCTGATGTCGTACTTCAGCGCCAAGGACTGGGGGGTGACGACCTTCGCCCGCTGGACGTATTTCGTTATCTCCTCGAAGAGCTCGGGTGTGACGTCGGGAGCTCTGACCTTCTTCTCGGTGACCTGGGAACTCATGTCGATCGATGTAGGGGCCTCACGCCGCCTATATCAGGTTTGCGGAGCGGCTTTGATTTATATACACCTTGGCCTTCGCCCGGCCCGGGGATTCAAATGGGCTTACCTCCAACCCCAGAGAACCTGAATGGCCTGTTAGAGGAGTTCTTAGACGTGAACAACGTTGTTGCAGTCGTCGGCGCCTCTAGAAATCCTGAGAAGTGGGGTCACAAGCTCTACAAGTTCTTCAAGAGCGCCGGATACAGGAAGGTCTATCCCGTCAACCCGAACGCCGAGACCATCGATGGAGACAGGGCCTACCCATCCCTCGACAGTCTCCCAGAGAGGCCCGACGTAGTGAACGTGGTGGTCCCTCCTGAGGTCAGTCGAAAGGTCGCCAGAAAGGCCGTAGAGCTGGGGATAGAGAAGATATGGTTTCAGCCTGGATCGGAGGACGAGGAGGCCATCCGAACGTGCCTGAAGGCCGGAATGAAGGTTGTGTGGGGAGTCTGCATGATGGAGGAGAGCCTGAAGAGGGGCATCTTGCCCCCGAGGTTCGGGTCCATCGACTAGAGGGGGATGGGAGCCGTTAACAGGAGCACTAGCAGGTATATGAGTGAGCCCACAACCTTCCTCGAAGTTGAGAGTGGGCTCACCTCGTCAAGCGGGGGCGGATGCCTCGTGAAGGTGAAGAGCGCCACCAGAAGGGCCATGAACGGGCTGTAGATCATGGCCACGAGGACTGCCACCATGCCCAGGGCCGCCCTCATCCTCCCACTGGGGACTAGGGCGTAGATGACGTGTCCCCCGTCGAGCTGACCTGCTGGGAGCAGGTTGAGGAAGGTCAGTATGAGGCCCGCCCATCCGGCGAAGGCTATGGGGGACATGATCAGCGCAGTTCCCTCGGGCACCGAGAGGCTCCTCTGGATCAGACCGAACAGCAGAGGCGTGGGGACGAACTGTAGTCCTTCCTCCTTGGCGAGTTGCGCTGCGACGTCCGACGGCAGGACTGGGGAGGTCAGTAGGCCCAAGAACGTGACTGCTACGGCTGGTATGAAGCCGGAGAGCGGGCCGGATAGGCCCATGTCGAACACCTCATCCCTGTTCACCGGGACCTTTGCGCTCCTTATCACGGCTCCGAAGGTGCCCAGCGGAGGCGGCCCGGGGATGAATATGGGAGGATCCCAGTCACCGCCCCACCACCTGGTGGCCATCATGTGCCCGAACTCGTGGATACCCAATATGCCGAATAGGGGAATTACGAAGAAGATCGGGTCTATCAGCCTCATAGATCTCCCAAGCTCGCTGATGAACTGCACGTTCACCCTGGTCACGAGGTCCCTGAAGCTGGAGGACAGCATCCACCCGCTGATCCACACGGTAGCGACGCTCACGGCGAGGGAGAGCAGGCTCTTCCACGCGGCCAGGGGGCTCGGTCTCCTGACCCTTCTGACGAGGATCAAGTAAGGCCCCTCCTTGGATTGGAGGAGCTTTGGAAGCATGTCCAGCTCGCTCAGGTCCTCCACGAGGAGGCGGAACTCTCGCTTCACATTAGACCCAGGGAGGGGAGTTACGAGAAAGTCATAGCCTCCAGAGACTTCTCTAACGTCCACTATCTGGAAGTGCTTCGACACCGCCCGGATTGGATCATCAAAGAGGGGCTCGAACATCGCCTTTCGGATTCCTCCCCAGCGTGGGGGGTTAAAAATGTGGCTCGATGCGACCCCCGGTGAGGGGATCTGTTGGAGGGGGGCGAATATAGGATCCGCCGCTTCGACCCATCTGAGGACCTCAGCAGCGTGGTGAGGCTAAATCGCGTGTTCCTCCCCGAGAATTACCCCTCATACTTCTTCGTTGAGAACTATAGGAGGTGCCCGGAGGGGTTTCTGGTCGCGGAGGCCGCGGACGGCTCCATAGTCGGGTACATCATGTGTAGGGTTGAGACCAGGTTCACGGACGACATCACGCTCAGGATGGGGCACGTCCTGTCGGTGGCCGTGGACAGGGCGCACAGGAGGAGGGGTCTCGGGAGGGGACTGATGCTGGAGGCCGAGAGGAACCTCGTGGAGGAGAGGGGGGTGGATCTGATGTACCTTGAGGTGCGTGTCTCAAACACGCCAGCCATCTCCCTCTACAAGAAGATAGGATACGAGATCCTCGGGGTCATCCCAATGTACTACGCCGACGGAGAGGACGCCTACCTCATGTACAAGCCGACCTCTAGGGCCGCCACTCCCGACAGGATCAGGCGGGCGTTGGGGAGCAGGGTGAGGCAAGTAAATTAGCAACGGGTCAGGCCGGCGCGCGGATGTCCCGCACATCCCCGCCAAAGGTGGACCTGAGGGGCAGGAAGTCACCCCTCCCTGTGGTCGAGGTCGCAAAGGTCGTGAAGAAGATCAAGCCAGGGACGAGCGCCGAGTTCCTCATAGATGACCTGAAGTCGCTGGAGGACATCCAGAAGTGGGCTGAGAGGACAGGCAACAAGATCATGAGGCTTGAGGACCAGGGAGGTTTCTGGAGGGTTGTCGTCAGAAAGAAGCTCTGAGGGAGGGGTTTCAGACGGAGAAACTCGATCTGGGCGCGCTCAGGGTTAGGGGATGGAGTAGGGGCTGCGAGATCTGCTGGCGCGGGGCGAAGATGGTCCTCTTCATCACCGGAGCCTGTCCAAAGTACAGTGAATGTCCGTACTGCACGATCTCTCCTTGGAGGCGGAACAGAGATGTGATCTACGCTGACGAGGTTGAGGTGAGGTCTGACGAGGACGTCCTCAGAGAGGCACGGCTGATCGAGGCTCAGGGTGTCGGGATAACGGGTGGAGAGCCATCAGTGATCCCAGAGAGGGTGGAACACTACCTGAGGGTTCTGAAAGGCGAGTTCGGGGAGGGGTTTCACGCTCACCTCTACACCAACGGCTGGGGGATCACCGAGGAGGTCCTGGCCAGGTGGGTCGACGCCGGGCTGGACGAGATTAGGTTCCACGTCTGGGACGAGAATGACTGGCAGAAGATTAAGCTCGCGGTGGAATTCGACCTCAGGGTTGGGGCCGAGATGCCGGCCATTCCCGGCTCCCCGTGGGAGGATCGTCTGAGGGACCTTGCCCTGTTCCTCGACTCGGTCGGCGCTGAGTTCATGAACCTGAACGAGCTCGAGTTCACTGAGGGGAACAGGCAGTCCCTGCTGGCAATGGGGATGAGGCCAAGGCCGGACAGCGAGGTGGCCGCCCTCGGCAGCAGGGAGGCGGCCAGGAGGGTTCTAGAGTTCATCGAGCGAGAGACCGGCATCGAGGGCTACTTTTGTCCGGCGCAGCAGAAGGATCACCAGATGTGGATGAGATGGCGCAGACGTGCCAAGAACGTCGCTGAGCCTTACGAGTCGCCTGAAGAGCGGGGATCTCTGGTCTACGGCGTGCTAAGGGGCGACGAAGAGGCGCTCTCCCGGGCGCTGGATCTACTGAGGGAGAGGGGGGTTCCTAAGGATCGAATCCTGATCACGGAGAGGGAAATAAGGGTCGCCCCTGAAGCTTTGATGGATTTGGCCAGGGAACTCGTGTCACTCGGCCTTGACGGGGAACTCGTCGAATCGGCCCCACTTGACAATCGAATGGTCTTGGCCGAGTATCCGCTCACCTACGTAGCCAGGCGTGTGGGGGCTGAGGGTGAAGAAGAGGTAGAGGAAAGCTGATCTGAGGGCTCAGACTAGTATCTCCTCGCCCGCCTCGGAGGGGGCAATCGCGGATATTCCGAACTCCTCCGTGAGTTCCTTGGCGAATCTGGCGGAATACTCTCCGTGTATCGTCATTATGGCCTCCGGCTCGAGCTGCTTGACGAACCTCCTCAGCCCGCTGTCGCTGGCGTGAGCGGAGAAGTTCAGCTGGTTCACCTTCATCTGTATCTCGATCTCCTCCCCTTCGATAGTCATCCTGCCCTCCTCAATGAGCCTCCTGCCCTCGGTCCCCTCGATCTGGTATCCGGTGAGAGTGACGGAGCTTTTGGGGTCGTCCTTCAGCTCCTTGAGGTAGAAGTGCACCGGTCCTCCCTCCAGCATCCCGGAGGTGGTCAGTATTACGTTGGGCCTCTTGACGAGCTTCTTCCTGAGTCTCCAGCCGTCGACGGGCTTGATGAACCTCTCGACGTACCTTAGGATGTCGGGATCTCTAACCCTGTCCGGGTAGGCGTCAGTTATCTCGGCGCCCCTCCTGGCCATCCCGTCTAGGAACATCCTCCCCCTGAAGCCCCTCGCCTTCAGTGCCATGGCGATCTCCAGCAGCCTGCCGATTGCGAAGCCCGCTATGACCGCCACGCCTCCGCTCTTGAGGGTCTCATCCACGACCTCCTTGAGGAGCATCTCCTGCCCCTCCCTTCGCGGGTGCTCCTTGAACGCGTAGGTGGACTCCATGATCAGAAGGTCAACCTTCGGGATTGACATGTCCGCCGGGGGCATCAGCCTGGTCTCGCGCATGTTCAGGTCTCCGGTGTAGAGGATGGACCTCCCGTCGTATCTGAGGTAGAACATGGCGCTCCCGGGTATGTGGCCGGCGTTGTAGGCCGTGATCTCAACGTCTCCAACCTTGAAGGGGACGCCGAACTCCACCTGCCTGAAGTTTGCTAGGGACTGCCTGACCTCCCTCATCCCGTAAGGCAGGGTGTGCCCCCTGGCCTTGGCGACCTTGATGGCGTCCGCCAGCAGGACGTCGCTGTAGTCCCTAGTGATGTCCAGGGCGTAGACTTTGGGCCATTTCCCCCTGGACCTGAAGAGCGCCGGTATGGCACCCGAGTGATCCAGGTGGGCGTGTGAGAGCAGGACGGCGTCGACATCCTCCACCTCGGGCGGGAAGAGCGGCTGACTCTTTGGGATCAGCTTCATCCCGTAGTCCAGGAGTATCCTGGTGTCGCCCGCCTCGACGAGGACTGCCGAGCGTCCGACCTCATTGTGCCCGCTGAGCACGGAAACTGACATCTTGCTCATATCTCAGCTCACTCCCTCCAACACGACGGTGGTCTCCGAGGTTCATCGACCTCGGGCCCCGCCTTCTCACGCTCTACTCTGGCGCCTCACTATTTAAGTGCGGCCCCGCGGGGACCGGAGGGGTCAACCATGGAGTTCGTCTCCTACCAGGATTTCTCGAAGCTGGACCTGCGGGTGGCGAAGATCCTCTCCGCCAAAAAGGTGGAGGGAGCCGATAAGCTCTTGGTCCTCGAGATAGACCTGGGAGGTGAGAAGAGGCAGATCGTGGCAGGAATAGCGGAGTACTACTCCCCTGAGGAGCTGGTCGGCACCCAGATAGTCGTGGTGGCCAATCTGCAGCCCAAGAAGATCAGGGGGCTGTGGTCTCAGGGCATGCTGCTGGCGGCAGACGTGGACGGCAGGCCCGTCCTGCTCAGGCCGGACAAGCCGGTGCCGCCTGGCAGCAAGGTCCTCTGAGGCCGGGAAGGTTAACCCAAGGCTGGGAAGCGGTAGACCTCCACGCCCCTGTCCTCTATTTCCTCGAAGTCCAGGTACGCAACGCCCTTCCTCTCGAGACCCCTCAGAATGCTCACAGCCGCATCGACCGGTATGCCGAGCTCGAGGGCGAGCTCCTCCGGCGTGAGCCTGCCTCCCTTCTCCTTGGCCACCCTGAGGGTCTCGGCCTCTAGGCGCCCGAGCGCCACGCCGGACCTCTGCTTGATTCTCAGGAGGTAGATCGACGCCCCTGCCAGGAACAGAAAGATGAAGGAGGGGAACACCCTCACCGGGTTGTAGGCCGCGGCCACCGCGAACACCAACCCCAGTAGGCCAAAGAGCGCGGCCGCCCCGATGAGGATGAGGGATGAAACGTCCCTCATTGAATCCCCTCAGGCCTTTCCGAGCTCCTGCTTAAGCCTCGCCAGGTCATCCTCAACGGCCTTCTGAATCTCCAGGGTCTTGAGCTCCTTCTCTATCTCGTCCCTCTCCTCGGGCTCCAGGATGTCCAGCTCGCCTCCTGCAGCCACGAGCTCGTCTATCGCGGCCGCGCGGGCCCTCATGTCCTCAACCTTACTCTCGGCCCTCTCGATGGCCCTCGCCGCTGAGAGCATGTCGTCGGACAGCCCTGAGAGGCTCTCCTTCACCTCAACCTGGGCCTTGGAGACCTCGTACTCGGCCTTGAGCTTCTCCTTCTGGGCGCGGAAGAGCTCTATTCTGGTCTGTAGGGTCTCCCTGACCTGCTTCAGCTTCTCCTCGTCCTCCTTCATCTCCGTTATCTTCTCCTCTAGGGAGTTTAGCTCGGACTGGAGGACGTGCTTTCTCTCCAGAGCCCTCTTGGCGAGGTCTTCCCTGCCGAGCTCGAGGGCCCTCCTGGCCTTCGCGTCCAAGTCTTGGATCTTCTCTCGAATCCTCTTGGCGTTGAACTCTAGCTTCTTCCGAGCGGTTATGGCCCTCGCCAGGGCCATGTCAACGTCGTGGAGCTGCTGGACCAGCTTGTCGTAGGCGTAGTCCAGCTGCTCCCTCGGGTCCTCAAAACGGTCGAGAAGCTTGTTGAGTTTCGCCTCTATGCTTGCAACCAGGCGATCCCAGAAACCAGTCATGGGTAATCTGATTCTTCTGCCCCCTCTCGGGATAAAAATCTTGGGTGACAGCGGGCTACCCTGAGGTCAGGACCCTCAGGGCAACCTCGGCCGCGCGCATGAGGGAGTCGCGGGACTCCTCAGGTAGCTCAGAGCCGGCTGGCCTGACCTCTGCCTTGCCCGTCCCCTCGGCGATGTTCCCATCGACCACGAGGATCGCAGCCGATCTGGCCCCCAGCAGGCGAGAGAGGACGAATATCGTGCTGCACTCCATCTCGACCGCGAGCAGGTCGAGGTCGTTGGCCTGCTCCACCAGCCAGCCCTCGTCTACGTAGAAAGCGTCCAGGGTCGCTATGATCCCCTCGTACACCGTAAGACCCTCTAATCTCGCCTCTCTGGCCAGTGCGAGCGTCAGCCTCGGATCAGGAACCGCCGGATACTCGGCCGGCGCGTAGAACTCCGAGGTGCCCTCCATGCGGAGGGCGCCGTGGGGGACCACGCTCGACCCTATCTCCACGCCCTTCTGGAGGGCGCCTGTTGTGCCGACCCGGATGAAGAGCTCCGCACCGGCCTCGATCAGCTCGTTAACGGCGATCGCCGTCGAAGGGCCGCCTATCCCTGTCGAGCAGATCAGGATCTCCTCGCCGTCGTACACCCCCTTGGTCGACCTGTACTCTCTGTTGTGGGCCAGGACCTTGGGTCCTTCAAGTAACTGGGCGAGTCTGTCTACTCTCCCGGGATCACCCGTGAGGAGAACCCTTTCCGGGACCTCGTCGGGCCGGATCCTCAGGTGAAGGAGCCTCTCCTCCCTGGGCATGATCTGACGCTCCCTCGGAAGCTTATTATTGGATTCCCAGGTCCGGCCGCTCAATGGAGCTGGATAGCCTGTTCTCTCAGGTTGATAGAGCCCAGGAGATCGCCAAAAGGTACGACGCAGATTACTTCGAAGTGAGGGCTCAGCTAGACTCATCTGATGGACTGTTCATGCGGAATGGCGTCGTGGAGGCCTTCTCACTGAACACGACCGCCGGGATCTCCGTCAGAATGCTCGTGAACGGGGGCCTCGGCTTCGCGTCGACCAATAGGCCTGACTCCCTGGAGACCGTGGTCGAGGAGGCGTACAAGAACGCCCTGGCCGCCTCCAAGGTGGGAAAGAAGGTGGCCCTCTCAAGGGAGAGCTTCGGGAGAGCGGAGTTCTCGTCGCCGTACAAAAGGGACCCAATGGAAGTGCCGATGGATGAGAAGGTAGAATACATGAAGTCCGTCGACTCTCCCGCCGCCGAGAGGGGGATAACCGCCAGGGTGCTGTGGCTGCTCTCCTCCAGGTCGGTGACCCACTTCCTGAACAGCGAAGGGGCTCAGGTCACAGGGGACGTGAGGCGGGTCACCCTGATGGTGAGGCTCACCCACGTGTCTGGGGCGGGGGCCACTCAGGAGTTTACCCAGCCGGGAGGGAGCGGCGGCTGGGAGATCATCGACGGCTGGCGCCTGGATGAGAAGGTCGCATACCTGTCCGACTCTATGAAGGAGAGACTGGAGAAGGGCGTCCCCGCCCCCAGGGGAGTTAAGATGGACGTGATAGTCGGACCCCAGGTGACAGGCCTCATAGCGCACGAGTCCACAGGCCACCCCTATGAGGCGGATCGGATACTTGGGAGGGAGGCCGCCCAGGCGGGAGAGTCGTTCGTGAAGCCGTACATGCTGGGCCAGAGGATTGGGTCCCCAGTCGTGACGGTGATAGACGACCCGACGATCCCCGGCAGCTACGGGTTCTACCTCTACGACCACGAGGGAGTCAGGGCGAGGCCGAGGGCCCTGATGAGGGAGGGCTTGATAAACGAGTTCCTCCTCAACAGGGAGACCGCGGCTGAGTTAGGCGTCAGCAGCAACGCCGCCGCTCGGGCCAACAGGTTCGACAGAGAGCCCATCGTGAGGATGGCCAACACGTACATAGCGCCCGGCGATATGTCGGTGGAGGAGCTCATCGAGGGCGTTTCCGAGGGAGTCTACCTCAAGAGGTTCATGGAGTGGAACATAGACGACCGCAGGTACAATCAGAGGTACGTCGGCTCGGAGGCCTACGCAATACGGGGCGGCCGGCTCGCCGAGCCCGTGCTAAACCCCGTGCTGGAGGTCACCACCCCGGCGTTCTACTCCTCTGTGGACGCGGCGGCCAAGGACCTGGAGTTCGAGGCGGCCACGTGCGGTAAGGGGGACCCAGGGCAGGGGGTCCCGGTGTGGACAGGTGGGCCCAGCCTCAGGCTCAGGGGCGTCGGGCTGGGAGGTGTGTGAGATGTTCCACGAGGAGAGCATCGGGCTGGCCGAGCGAATCCTCCAGCTTGCCCAGACTAGAGGAGCTGACGACGTGGCCGTGCATGTGGTGTCCAACAGGGCTAGGCAGGTGAGGTTCTCCAACAGCTCGGTTGACATCGTGAAGACATGGCTCGAGACTCTCGTCGAGGTGCAGGTTGCCCTCGACAGGAGGGTAGCGGTGGTGTCCACCACCTCCCCACCTGAGGAGAGTGCCCTCGAGACCTTCGTGGAGCGGGCGTTCGAGCGGCTGAAGAGGGTCCCGCCGAGGGACGTCTACGCCCCGCTTCCAGAGGGGCCCTTCGACTACCCGGTGATTCAGGACACCTTCGATCCGCGCCTGGAGGAGGCTCAGGAGGAATTGGTGGACGCAGCTAAGGTGGGGATCGACTCGGCCTTGGCGGAGGGCGCGAAGAGAGTAGCGGGCGTGGTCAGGTCCTACGCGGGTCACGAGTGCCTTCTCACATCGGGAGGAGCGGAGGTCTGCGAGCGCTTCAGCAGGGTCAACATGGAGGTCAGGGCTCTGGTGGATGACGAGGCCACTGGGCACGGGGTTACCTGCTCCAGGTCTCTGGACGGGCTCGACCCGAAGAGGGCAGGATACGAGGCGGGGAGGGATGCTGTCCTGGCTAGCAAGGTGGTCGACACCCCCGCAGGAAGGTACAACGCCGCCTTCTGGTGGAGCGCCATGACAACCCTCCTAGGGGTATTCGGCTCTATGGCATCCGGCCTCAGGGCCCTCATGCAGATGACCCCCTACATCGACAAGCTCGGCCAACAGGTGGGGACCGAGCTGGTGACCATCGTCGACGACCCCCTGCTCGACGGCGGGTACGCGTCCCGGTCATTCGACCTCGAGGGCCTGCCCACTAGGAGGAACGTGATCATAGATGGCGGAGTCCTGAAGACGCTGCTCCACAACAGGCTCACCGCGGCCCACTTCAGGGTCACGTCCACGGCCAACGCGGGCTGGGTGTTCCCCAACCCGTGGTTCCTCAGCATGTCTCCCGGAGACAGGACAGAGGAGGAGATCCTTGAAGAGCTGGGCAGAGGCGTCGTCGTGAGGAACGTCACCTACCTCAGGTTCCAGAACTACAGGACTGGGGACTTCTCGGCGGTGATAAGGGACGGGGTCTTCCTCGTCGAGGGCGGGGAGATAAAGGGGGAGATCAGGGGATTGAGGCTCAGCGAGAACGTCCTCCACCTGCTGTCTAACGTCTACGCCGTTGGCAGGGAGACCAGGCAGATGACCCACTGGTGGGCCGAGTTCGGGCCGCCCGTAGTGACGCCCGTGATTGCGGTCAAGGACGTGGGCTTCACGGCCGCTACGGTCTGACCCTCAGGGGCTCCGTTAGCCTAGCGTACCTCCAAAGGGCGGCCAGGGCGGAGGCCGCCCTCTCGGGGGACGGGAACACCGGCACGCCCTCGGCCTCTAGCCTGGAGTTCTCCCTGGCCACTTCCGGCGTGACGTCCAGCGACACGACGACGATGGGCTTGCCGTAATCCCTTAGCACCTGCAGGATGTAGTCGGTTGTCCTCTTCGGCTCCATGAGGGGGACCGAGTAGAGGGCCATTACTATCAGCGCGTCGATCACGTTCGACTTAGCCATCTCTACCATCCCGGCGAGGTACTGCTCAGGCGTCGAGCTGCCGGTGAGGTCGAGTGGGTTCCCCACGGGATAGTAGGGCGGGAGCCTCTCCCTGAGCCTCTTGACGGTGTCCTCGTCCAGCTCTGGGACCTCCATGCCGCGCTCCTCCAGCGCGTCAACCGCTATGACCCCGTACCCCCCGCCGTTGGTGACTATGCCCACCCTAGGCCCCCTAGGCGGGGGGAGCCTGGCCAGGGCCCGAGAGGCGTCCAAGAACTCCTCCGTCGAGTAAGTCCTAACGACCCCGCACTGCTTGAATGCCGCCTCGTAGGCCGCGTCGGCCCCTGCCAGCGATCCCGTGTGGCTCCTGACGGCCCTCGCGCCTCTCTGGCTCCTGCCGGCCTTGAACACCACGACCGGCTTGGACGGCGTCACCTCCCTGGCCGCCTCCATGAATCTCCTCCCGTCCCTCAGACCCTCGACGTAGATCGCTATCACCCTGGTCTCAGGGTCCTCCGAGAAGTAGCGGAGCAGGTCGGCCTCGTCCACATCGGCCCTGTTCCCGTAGCTCACGAACGCGCTTATCCCCCTCCCCTCCATGGCCAGCCACGTCAGGATGGCGCCCCCAAAGCTCCCGCTCTGAGTGAGTATCGCTACGTCGCCCGGGCCGGGCCTCGGCAGTCTGTCAGACGGAGTAAAGAGAGTGTCGAGTCCGACGCTGGGCCTGTATATGCCCATGCAATTCGGGCCAATGAGCCTGACCCCGCTCCTCCTGGCCGCCTCCTTCAGTTCACGCTCAAGCTCCTCGTTCCCGACCTCTGAGAACCCCCCTGAGATCACTATGGCCGCCTTGACTCCCCTCCTCCCGCAGTCCTTAACAACCCCAGGGGTCGCGGGGGCCGGCACCACGACGACGGCCAGGTCGACAGGCTCGGGTAGATCGGCGACGCTGGGGTAACACGTCACGCCGAGTATCTCGTCGGCCTTGGGGTTGACCGGGTAGACGCGGCCCCTGAAGCTCTCGAGCAGCTGCCTCAGGACCACGTGACCAAGCTTCTCTGGGTTCCGAGACGCCCCGACTACGGCTATCGACTCCGGCTCGAAGAAAGCGGCGAGTTCCTGGGCCATCTACGGCACCGAGCTGATGGACCACTCCCCCACCTTAAAAGGCAGGTCGGGTGGGTCATGCTGAATGGCCGAAGAGGCCCGCTTCATGGACATAGTCGAGGCCTTCTTGAGCGCCAGAGGCGACATCGAGAGGGCCCTGGGGGCCGGCCCCAGGTTCGAAGAACTCTCCGCCGCGTGGCTTCCAATAAGGACAGATCTGAGGCCGAGGGATGCTCTCCAGAGGATGGGCTCCGTTGCCGGGATCGACGGCGGAAGTCAGCTCGTGGAGGTGAACCTGGGTCAGAGTCTTTTCGCCGTGAGCGCCGCCTCCGTCGCCTTCAGAGCTGAGGGCAGGCCCCAGCCGCGTCGGGTGTTCCAAGTTGGGGTGATTGACTTCTTCAAGGCAGAGGACAGGGTCAGGATCTACAGAGAGGCCCTGGAGGCGAAGATGGCCGCGGTGCTCGCGATCAGCCGCGAGGTGGACTATGTCCTGCTGGATGGGTCCCTGGAGGCGAACCTCGTTGCGGAGCCGGAGTTCAGGGGGGCTCGCCCCGGGAGGTACGCAGGCCTCAGCGAGGAGGAGAGGGAGCTTATCGTCTCGGCGTTCCTGAGGGTCGTGAGGAACCTCCCGTTGGCGTCCGCCCTCACCGTGATCACGGCCACGCCGGCGACTCAGGCGACGCTCGAGGAGGCGGTGAGGGATATCGTCGGAGACGACGAGGAGGGTGAGGGCAGGAAGCCGCTCCTGGCGGTCTCTGCCATGGAGCGGCTGGAGCAGGGGGTCTCGCTACTCGCCCTGACGGCGGCCGCCGAGAGGGCGGGCGTGAGGGTGGTAGCGGTGGCGAAGAGGTCCTCGGCAAGGTCACACTTCAGGTCCTCAAAGCCCGACCTGGCCATAGTCCAGAGGTACACGAGGGGGCCGGGACGCACCCCCCGACGCATCAGAGAGGTGTCGGTCAGCAGGCACATCCTCAGGGCGGCCAGGGCCCTCATCGGTCCGGGGGTGGGCGACACTGTCCGGCTGACCACTCTCTACGCCAGGTTAGCCCGCTCCGTAGCGCCCGTGAAGTTGGAGATACTCGGGGAGCTTGAGGAAGATGAGCTGGACGAGCTGATCGGGAATCTGGCCGGCATATCCGTCTTGGGATACCCCTATCCGCTCAGGAGGGCTCACGAGTTGGCCAAGATAACGAGGTCCGACATGGAGGCCGGCCTCAGGTCAATCGGCTTCGTGCCGGAGTTCACCGGGAGGGAGGCGTTGGGAGAGTGAGTCTGAGGGAGGCCGACAGGCTGGGTACCGTCGTGGAGGTGACCACCCCCTCTCAGGTGGAGTTCGTCGCCGAGGAGGGGGTTGTGCCGGAGATAGGAGATTACGTGGCCGTGATGCATGGAGAGGGTTCGTGGATCCTAGGGATGATAACGCACGTGGAGAGGGGAAGCAGGGAGCTCTCCGGCAAGAGTCTCCTGTCCGCCTCGGAGGCCGACAGGATCATAGAGCTCGTTGGGGAGCCCTCGCACTGGTCCAGAGCAAGGGTCAAGCTCTTGGGCAGGGTGGTGGAACGCGGGGAGGAGGTCAGCCTGGTCCTCCCCCGGACGCCTCCCCCCAGCGGCGCGGGAGTTTACCGGGCCCCGACCCAGGCCCTCAGGCGGGTCTTCGCGCCCAAGGGGTCAGGGGTAGACATCGGGCACCTGCTCACCCGCGAGGACGTTAGGGTCCTGCTGGATCCAAATGAGATGATCTCTCGACACCTCGCCGTGCTGGCGGTGACCGGAGCGGGAAAATCGAACGCGGTAGCCGTGATCGTGGAGAAGGTTCTGGAGCTCAACGGGGTCGTCCTGCTTTTCGACCTACACTCCGAGTACAGCGGCATGTCCCTCAGCCCCGGAGCCCCGGGAGAGGTGGTCACCGTCGATCCAAAGATCAACGTTAACTCGCTGAGCCTCTCAGAGTTCTCCTACCTACTCGGCATAAACTTCGAGAAAGCAGCGAGGCAGTACATCTACCTGAGGAGGCTCTGGAGGGCCGCGTGGTCGCTCAGGGGGAAGGACCTGCTCGACTCCATAGTCAGGGAGGTTGGGGTAGACGACCCGGAGCCAGGAAACATACTGGACGGAATGATAGCGATTGCAGAGGTGGTCAAAGACGCGGTGGAGGCCGGTGAGGCCTCAGGCGCCATCCCACTGGGACCCGGGGTCAGCTTCTCCGTGGACAAGGACGCCAAGAACAGCCTCTATGGCCTGCTGTCAAGACTCACCCACCTGAAGGAGTCAAAGAGGACGCTCCTCTCCGCCGCCGCGCCGGAGATCGTGTCGCTTCTCGACAACGGCCGCGCCGTAGTCGTCGACATGGGTCCGCTGGGGGAGGATGCGGCCGACGTGCTGGTAGGTCACACTCTAACCACCCTTCTCGCGAGGGCAAAGCAGGTCGTCGCGGCCCGGCGAGCCGGCGAGGAGCCGCCCGAGGACGCGCCGCCTCTCCCGGTCATGGTCGTGCTGGAGGAGGCCCACATACTCATCCCCGGAGATAGGGACACCTACACAAGGCACGCGGCCGCCCGCGTAGCGAGGGAGGGAAGGAAATTCGGCGTTGGGCTCACGCTGGTGAGCCAGAGACCTAAGAGGCTCGATCCAGACGTCCTGTCCCAGCTGATCAACAAGATCATCCTCAAGGTCGTGGAGCCGGAGGACCAGGCCTACGTGCGCAGGGCGACCGAGTTCCTTAGCGAGGATCTGGTCGGATACCTACCGTCCCTCAACGTCGGCGAGGCCGTCATAGTCGGGCCCATGGTCAGGCTTCCGGCGATCGTGAAGGTCGACCTGTTCGGCGGGGTCAGGGGAGGGGAGAGCCTCAGGGCCACCGAGGAGTGGTCCAAGGCCAGGAGCCGAGGCTCCAGCCACGCCGCCAGCGGATACGCCGACCTGGTGGGGTGAGCCCGTTGGTGAGGTTTGTCCACCTGGCCGACGCCCACCTCGGCAGGAGGCAGTACGGGCTGGAGGAGAGGGAGAGGGACTTCCTTGAGGCTTTCAACGAGGCGCTGGACCTGACGATCCAGGCCAGGCCGGAGTTCGTCGTATTCTCGGGCGACCTGTTCGACGCCTATAGACCTTCCCCAACCACGCTGGTGAGCGCCTTCGTCGGGCTGAAGAGGCTCGTGGACTCTGGCATCAGGATCTTCGCCGTCGCCGGCAACCATGACCTCGGCCCGGTGCCCGGAGGTGGTAGGGCCTCCCCTCTTCCCCTGTTCGAGAAGGCGCTGGCGGGCGGGTTCGCAAACCTGAGCTACTCTCGCCCCACTGAGGAACTCGACGGCGTGACCGTCGTAGGCCTTCCGTACACCCCCAGGCAGGAGGCGGGGGCGCTCAAGTCTGCGCTAGAGGCCATCTCCAAGCAGGTTAGGGTGGGCTCAACCGAGGTGATCCTGATCCTCCATCAGGCCGTCAAGCCGCTCGTTCCGCCTCAGAAGGCCGAGATCGACAGGGCGATACTGGACAGGCTGGCGTTCAGCTACTACGCCATGGGGCACGTCCACGACAGGAACTTTCCAAGGAGGGCCGCTCATAGGAGGCCGATCGCTTACTCTGGATCCCTGGAGGTGGTTGAGGAGAGGGAAGCGGATAAGCTGGCGGTCTACGGTAAGGGATTCTACGTCGTCGAGCTCGACGGCGGAGAGGCGGACATCTCTCCAGTGAACCTCAGCTCGATACGGCCGTTCCTCGTGTTCAGGGAGAGGGTGGACGATCCGAGGGGGCTGGAGGAGCTGACCTCTAGGATCGAGCGGGAGGTGGGCGGCCGGTCCTGGGGGAAGCCCCCCATAGTCAGAGTGTCCCTGTCCTCCGCCAAACTGGACCCCAGAGACGTGAAGGCCTTCCAGGACACCCTCAGGGAGTCCCTCGAGGGGAACGTGCTGCGGGTGTTCGTGAGGTTCAGGCGCCTAGACTCGAAGGCGGGGGAGGGGGCGGAGGTCTCGGTCGAGCCCAAGATCGACGTCGAGAAGGTCTTTGGAGAGATAATACCCGACGAGAAGGTGAGAAAGCTAGCTATAGAGATCTACCGGCTCTACTCAGAGGGGAAGGGGAGCAAGGAGCTCATCAAAGAGCTTGAGAGGATCTACGAGAGGTGGGTGCCTTGAGGATAACGCGGGTCAAGCTCAGGAACTTCCGATCGCACGCCGAGACAGAGGTGAAGTTCGACCTCGGAGTGAACGCCATCATCGGGCAGAATGGGGCTGGCAAGACTTCTCTGCTGGAGGGGATCGCCTACGCACTGTTTCCGGAGCTCTTCAGGGGTGGCATCTCGGATCTCACGCGCAGGGGCTCCACCTTCATGGAGGTCGAGCTAGAGTTCGAGCAGGGCGGCAGGAGATACCTGGTATGGCGCAGGAGGGATCGTTCGGGTCCTCAGGCGCGACTGATGGTGGAGAAGGATTCTGGATGGAGCCTCCTGCAGACCTCCCAGAGGGACGTCAGCGCGGAGCTCGCCAGGATCCTGGGGACAAACCCCGAGGCCTTCGTGACGGCAATGTACATCAGGCAGGGGGAGATCCTCGGCTTTCTGAGTGAGAGGCCCGCCAAGCGGATGGACACGATAAACCGCCTGCTGGGCGGGGAGCTCTTTGACAAGATGGAGAGAGATCTTGGAGAGGCCCTGGGCAGGTTCAGATCCAGGTTGGGACAGTTGGAGGGTGAGATCTCCACCCTAGAGAAGCAGGTGGGCGCCATAGACCAGCTCAAGCGGGGCCTCGCTGAGGTAGAGTGGGGGCTGGAGCGGCTCGAGGGGCGCCTGAGTGAGCTCCAGACGATGCTTGAGTCGGCCGAGCTGGAAGAGGAGAGGCTCCGCTCACTGAGAGACGCCTACTTGAAACTCACGCAGGCCAGAGAGCAGGCCCAGCGTGACCTAAGGGAGTGCGAGAGGAAGATCGCCCAGATGAGCGCCCAGTTAGAGGTCCTGGACCGAGAACTGGCCCACCTGGACAGGCTGAGATCGCTCGCCGAGCTGGAGCCCCTACTGACGGAGTTCGCCTCACTGACTAGGGCCATCGACGCGCTGCAGGCGGAGCTCTCAGGCCTGGAGCGTGAGCAGAGATCCCTAGAACGGGCAAGGGAGTCTCTGGGACGATTGGAGGCCGTAAGAGAGGAGCACTCTAAAGCCTCTCAGGAGCTCGAGGGCGTCTTAGCGGACCTCGCGGTGATGGATGAGAAAAGTCGCAGGGCCAGGCAGCTCTTGGCCCAGCTGGAGGAGGTCCGGGGTCAGTTGGAGCGGCTGGATAGCCAGCTAGGAGAACTGCTGGCCAGGCTCCCGCCCGATCTGGGGATAGGGGATCTCGACGCGCTGTGCAAGGAGGGTGGGAGACTCCTCTCAGAGGCGAGGCAGGCAGGGAAGGCGATGGCTGAACTAGGGAAAAGGATCGAGTACGCCCGCGGGTGGATGAAGTTCCCTCAGGAGCTCCTCGACGCTCTGAACAGTAGTCCTGACGTTTGCCCTCTCTGTGGATCCCGGCTCGATCCGAGCGGGGTCGACAGGGTCAGATATAGGCTCAGGAATGAGCTGGAGGGTGGCAGGTCTGAGCTCAATAGGGCCGAGGCAGACCTGGCCCGGATTGGGAGATTATCCAGGGCGCTGGAGGAGTTTGAGAGGTTGGTGGAGAAGACGGAACTCTCGTCCGCCATAGCCAAGCGGGAGGCCCTCATCGGGAGGGTGAAGGAGCTCGAGGAGGAGTTGAATCTCGTCGAAGCTGACCTCCGCGAAAGGGAGGGGCTGGTCGCCCGCCGCACCGAGCTCGAGGCCAGGGTGTCAGAGCTGGGGAAGGAGCTCGTGGAACTGAGGGCGGTCGAGTCGTTGGTTAGAAGTCTCGCCTCGGGAGAGGAGGATCGTCTGAAGCGGATCGAATCTCTCAGACTCCAGATCAAAGAGCTCAGATGTAGGCGCGACGAGCTGTTTGTGAGGCTGGGGTCCGCGGTCCGCGACGTGAGTCTGGCGCTGAAGCAGGCTAGGGAGGCGAGGGCTCGGCTCAAGGAGCTTGAGGGTCTCATCGACAGGAGGGGGAAGCTCAGCGCCCTGCTGGACGAGGAGAGGAAGAGGTCTGAGGACCTCAGGAAGAGGCTTAACGAGATCGACTCCAGCGTAGAGGCGCTCGGATTCGACGAACGACTCTACTCAGGGATCTTGGAGAAGATCGCCAAGCTGAGGAAGGAGGTTCAGGAGGTTCTGGCAAAGAGGGAGAAGCTGAGGGGGAAGAGGGAAGAGCTCATGAGACAGCTCCAAGAGCTTGAGCGCCTGAGCACCTCGCTCAACGAGATGAAGGACGAGAGAAAGAAGCTGTCGAGCTTTGTGAAGGCCCTGGAGGAAGTCAGGAGGTCCTTCGGGAGGGAGGGCATACAGAGGGCCCTCAGGGAGGCGGCGAGGCCCGTGCTGGAGCACTATGCTAACGAGATACTCTCCAAGTTCGGCGTCGACTTCGACCGCCTGGAGCTGTCGGAAGACTACGAGGTCTCCCTGCTCAGGGGAGGCGAGAGGTTCACGTTTCGCCAGCTCAGCGGGGGGGAGCAGGTGGCCCTAGCCCTCTCCCTGAGGCTGGGGCTGGCTAAGGCCATGGCTGGCACCTCGCTGGAGTCCATCCTGCTGGACGAGCCAACGGTGCACCTTGACTCCGAGAGGAGGAGAGAGCTCGTCTCAGCGATTGGAGAGCTGGACCTGCCCCAAGTGATAGTTGTCACCCACTCCGGGGAGTTTGAGGAGGTCGCCAGCTCCCTCTACACGATCGAGAGGAGAGGGGGTGTGTCGAGGGTGGTGCCCTCGCTGGACATGGGGTCGGAAACAGTTAAGGTGGGGTAGGCCCCCCTAATCGCGAGGCGATTGGATGAGCAAGAACGACAAGGACCCGTTTGAGGAGTGGATTAGGGAAATCATGAGGTTCATTCGAGAGGTCCAGAAGGATATGGAGAGACAGCTGGAGGAGCTGATGTCCTTGGACGACTTGGAGGAGCTAGAGGACAGGCTTCCGAGGTTTACGGCTCCCAGCGGAATAGAGTTCCGCGCTCCCTTCGTCTACGGTTACTACATGACGATCGGGCCCGACGGGAAGCCGATAATTAGGAGGTTCGGGAACATCCCTACTAGGGAGGAGGGCGAGGAGAGCGAAATCGAGGAGATCGAGACCAGGAGGGAGGAAGAGATCACCAGAGAACCAGTGCTCGACGTCATGGACTTCGGGGATGAGATAGTGGTCGTAGCCGAGATCCCCGGGGTCAGGAAGGAGGACATAGACATCTCGGCAACCGAGAGGAAGCTCACAATCAAGGCCAAGCCCTACAGCGCCAAGGTGGACCTGCCCGCCGAGGTGAAGCCCGAGGGGGCGAGGGCAACTTACAGCAACGGCATACTTGAGGTGCGCCTCCCCAAGAAGGAGGGCAGCAGGGTGGAGGTAAGAGAGAAGAAAATCAAGGTGGAGTAGGGAATATCCTCACAGATGGTAGGGGAGGCCCTCCTCTCCCTCCTTCCTCTCCTCCCACTCACGCTTTCTCTCCATAGCCTGCCTGGCCTTCTCCTCGAGCAGAGACCTAACGGACTCCTCCTCCTTTATCAGCTCGTCTAGGGCGGTCAGATCAACCTTCAGCCCATACAGCTTCTCCAAGAGGAGGATGAGTCTCTTGGAGGCCCTGGGATCTGGCCTCTGCCCCTCAGTGGTGCTCAGGACGCAGGCGCTAGGGATCCCCCTCAGGTGACCGAGCCCCACCAGCAGACCTGCGGCCCCCGTGACGAACCCGCCCTGGAGCCTCATCACCCCCGCCGCCTCTAGCCTCTCCCAGAGGGAGTCGTCGTTGGACGCGGCGAACACCCCCTCTACTTCGGGACTCCCGGGAACATATCCCCCGAAAGTCAGCAGCTCCTCGATGCCGAGCTCCTGAGCGTAGTCTAGTACGAGCTCGCCGACTGAATACTGCCCCCAGGGAATGGGCTGAACGTCGGACGTGAGGAGGAGAAAGTCTGCCTCCGCCTTAGGCTGGCTAAGGAGGTAGAGGTCGTAAGTGGGGGGTGACACGTCTCCGTCTGAGACGCGGACCCCCGCGCTCCCGTCTGGGAGGGGCAGGTAGTCGCTGAAGATCCTGGCCACGAGCCTCGGGCCGGCGTTGTCGACGAGGTACTGTACAGCGATCTTTCCCACGAGTCCCAGCCCTGGCACTCCCTGGATGAGTACCAGCTTGCGCCTGAGCTTCACTTCGGCGACCCTAATCAGCTGCAGGTGGGGCATCGCCCTGCCGACGCACGTGGGCTTTTAACCTATGGGTCCCACGGACGGGGCGATGAGAGTCGTCGTCATAGGGAACGGGACCGCCGGGCAGACCGCCGCAGGGTTCGCCAAGAAGGACAACCCCGAGTGTGAGGTCGTGGTTCTGGAGAGGCACCCCTACCCATCTTATCACCCCTGCGCCCTGCCTTACGTGGTAGCTGGGGAGATCCCGCTGGAGAGCGTTGTTGACAGGGTTACCAGGCCCGGCATCGAAGTCATCACATCCGCAGAGGTCGAGAGAATTGATTTAGAGGAGAGAAAGGTCCACTTCTCCAGGGGCGGCTCCGCGGAGTCCCTAGAGTACGACGCCCTAGTGATCGCAACGGGGCTCAGACCCACTAAGCCGCCCATAGCGGGGCTGGATCTTGAGGGGGTCAGACTCCTCTGGGACGTCGAGGATGCCGAGTACATCCTGAAGCACATGGGAGAGCGAGTTGTCGTCGTCGGAGGGAGCGCCACGGGTTTGGAAGTGGCTGGCGCGCTCGCCAAGACGGGGAAGGAGATCTGGCTCGTCGAGATGATGGAGCAGCTCATGCCGGGCAAGGTGGATCCCCCTGTAGCATCAACCGTGGCCAAGCACCTGCGCTCGCTGGGGGTGAAGGTCCTGCTGAAGTCCCCTGTCAGGGAGATCAGGGGTCCCACCGGGAGGGTCTCGGAGGTCGTGGCGGGGGACCAGGTGATAGAGGCGGACACAGTGATCGTGGCGGCTGGGGTGAAGCCGAACTCTAAGCTGGCGGCCGAGGCAGGCATACCAATAGGGGAGACCGGTGGCATCAAGGTCGATGACAGGATGCAGGCCGCTCCCGGCGTGTACGCCGCCGGAGACGTGGCGGAGGTGAAGGAGTACGTCACGGGTCGGCCCGTGGTGACGGGCCTGGTCTCCACAGCCTTGGTTCAGGGGAGGATAGCCGGTCGAAACGCCGTCGGAGGCGACCTAAGGTACAGGGGTGCGCTCTCCCCCTACGTGATTCACGTTGGAGATCGTCTGCTGGGCGGCGTCGGCCTGTCCGCCACTCAGGCCACGAGGTGGGGGCTAGAGCACATCACCGGCAGACTCTCCACGCTGGATTTAGAGAGGTTCGCTCCTGGCGTGGAGAGGGTGCTCTCCTGGCTGGTGGCCACCCCGGACGGACGGCTAATAGGGGCCCAGTTCTGGGGGGCCAAGGAAGTGTGGGGCAGAGTCTCGACGGCCACGCTGGCCATATTGAGCGGAATGGGGCTGCAGGATCTCCTGACGACGGAGTTTGCCTATCATCCACTCCTCACGCCGGTCAGCGAGCCCCTAACGGTGCTCGCCGACAGCGTACTAAGGAGGTTCAAGCTGGCCCCGTGAGGGAGTCATCCCCCCTCTGCCAAGCTCTGGGCCTCCCTGAGGAGGATGTCCACTGGATTCTCGAGGAGCGAGAGCACGGGGCTGGGGTTCACCCTGAATCTGTCCGGGTCGCGGGCTATCCTCTCCAGAAGAGAAAGGGCGGCCCTCGGATCTCTGAACCTAAATAGCGGCAGTCCCAGGGAGGCCAGGAACTCGTCGACATATAGGGGATCCTCAAGGGGGAAAAGAGAGATGGCTGGCGTTCCGAACATGGCCGCCTCCCGCGACATTGTGCCACCCCCCGATATCACGACATCAGCGGCAGAGTAGAGGGGAACGGGGTCAACTGCCCTCTCAGGGATCTCGACGCGGTCCCCGTACTTCTTCTGGAAGTAGCTCCTCTGATCCTCATACCTGGGCAGGAGCACGACCCTGTACCCATTGTCGAGCAGAAACTCTAGGCAGGGCTCTACAACGCTGGCGTGACCGCTGTTCCTGGCCAAGTAGGCCGCGTGCGACTCCTCGGGTCTCACCACCGCCAGACCCCCCTCTCGACCCCCGAAGCGTGCCCGCCCTAGAACGGGAAGGATCCAAGACACTTCGTCGACCCCGTAGTAGGGCCTCAGGGCCTCCGCCCTGGCGCCGAGGCTGAGCCACCTGTGGGCAGGGATGGCTGCGGGATAGACGAGGCGGTCAGAGAGAGGCAGGGTCAGTCTCCCCACGTGGACCGAGTGAGGGGTATCGTTCAGAGAGACCACCTTCACGCCCAGGCCAAACGCGACCCTGACCGCCTCCGGGGAAGACAAGCTTATCAGGACATGAGGCCTGAACTCAGCGACCGGGTCGATCAGATCCAGGGCCCGACGGGCGTAGGCCTTGAGCTTTGACCGAAGCTCCCTGCCGCCGTGCCTGCCGACGGAGAGATGTGGGATCCCCTCCATGGAGAGAATCTGCGTGGTCTCTCCGTGAGAGCGGGCTGTGAGGAGGACCTCGTGTCCCTTGGACATAGCAACTCGATAGACCTGAGAGAAGACCCTAGCTTGCTTGGGGGTCATGACATCTATCCAGATCCTCAACCCTTCCCACTCTCCTCTCCGGGACCGAAGAGGGAGTTCACGAGGTCCCTCAGGAAGCTCTCTGCTTCTCTCAACGCCTCCCTGCCCTTGTCAGTAAGCTCGTAGTAGTTCCGAACCCTCCCCTGACTGCTCTTCCTCCTCACTATGCGTATGTACCCGTCCATCTCGAGCCTCTTCATTACGATGTAGCCGGTGACGCGCGCCGGCTTCCAGCCGAACCTCTTCTCCATGAGGTCCGGTATTTCGTAGGGGTACTTCGGCCCGTCCTTGAGCAGCGTGAGTATGTAGAGCCAGAGGTTCTCTATCGTGAGCTTTCTCTTGAGCCTCTCGATGGGCGTCGCCATCACCCCACGTAGCCGGTCTCATCGGAGCTCGGGGGAGCCATCGAGGATATCTGCTCCTCGAGCTGGCGTAGGATGCTTCTCTTCATCTCTTCGAACTCCCTGATCCTCCTTTCTATGCTCTCCAGGTTTAGCTGGAGATCTAAGGCCGAGTTGAGGACCTTCAGGACCTCCCCAGCCGCCTTGAAGTCAGGGGCAGACGTCTCGGAAACCCCCGTCAGAGAAACGTAAGGCAGGTCGAAGAGCTTAGCAGACGCCAGCGTTGCACCGGCCAAGCCGACTATCGACTTCATGGGCGTTTGCTCCTTGGCGCCGGCTGAGACGAGTCTCTGTAGCAGGTCCGCGTACGTCCCAAAGGCGAGCACCTGCCCCGCCATGTCCGGGTCCGCGAAGCCGGTTACCACAAGGAGGGAACTGGCCCTGAGGGACTTCAGGTACTCCAGGAGTTTGGAGGCTACCTCGAGTTGACCCCAAGGGACCGGCTGGACCTGACTCGTGACCAAGAGAAGCCTACCGATCCCGGGAACCTCCTCTCTCGTGTGGTAGATGTCTATAGAGGGCAGCTCAAAGCTGCCGTCCTCGGCTATGGATATCCCGGCGACGTTTCCGGGGAGGAAGAGATACTCGGAGTACAGCCTCGCCAACGGCTCGGCGCCGAGCTCCTCTGATAAGTAGGTGACCACGCCCGCCCCGACGTTGGCGACTCCAGGATATCCAGCTATGACTAGTCCATAGCCCTCAGCGGGTTCACCGATCATGGAGAGCTTCAGCCAGCCCATTTCGCCAACTACCTCGACCACTCAGGGTGCTAGTTGCTAATAATTTGAGTTAGCCGGAGACTGAGAGGGGAAGAGGAGGGGCCTACGAGCCAGCTCCTGCAGCTCCAACTTCATCTGGCAAGTCTTACAGATCTCTCCCGTCGTCGGCTCGCCGCACAGCTTGCACGACCTCAGCTCAACCTCAATCGCCCCGGAGGCCCTGACCCTCCTTATCACAGCCTGCAGGCCTGAGATGAGGTCCTCCTTGATCCCGGGGAGAGCGAGCTCAAGCTCGTCGACCGCCCTCCTGACCCCCACCCTCATGCCAGTGGTTAGGGGACACTTGCCGAAGTGCGCCGGGAGGCCCAAGTATAGGGCAGCGGCGGCCACCTCCCTCTCCCTCACTCCAGCCAAGGGCCTGATCCTCGGCACCATGAGGGGGGACGGGGACCTCACTCCCTGGCCCGACCTCACCATGGCGGGGACATCTCCTCTAGCCAGGTTCATTAGGTGAGTCTGTAGGACGTCATCTAGGTTGTGGCCAGTCGCGACCTTGGTGGCGCCCCTCTCCCTCGCCACCCTGTTGATAGCCCACCGCCTCAGGACTCCACAGTAGGTACAGGCCGACCTCCTCCAGCGCCTGGGGAGGATCGCCCTGATCTCCGCCACGTCTATCCCGTGGATGTCCCTCATCCCCACGACGGTGTGCTCCACGCCCAGCTTTCGGGTCAGCTCGCGGGCAGCCTCTATGCCGGACCTCCTGTAGGCCGTCCCCTCATCCACGGTGATGGCCAGTAGGTCGAACCTCCTCCGCCCTACCTTCTGATACTCCGACACGAGGTACAACGTGAGGGAGCTGTCTTTCCCGCCGGAGAGGGCCACGGCGACACGATCGCCGTCCTCGATGAGCAGGTCGAGCAGCGAGAAGACCTTCCTCCGGACATCTTGAACGAGGCACTCGCCGCACAGGTTCTCGTTGGTTCGATGAACTGTGTGAATGGCTTCTCTCGATCCACACCTGTCGCAAGAGGGGCGCAAGGTTCATCACACGCCCGGATAGTGTACAGTGACCCTGACAAACCTCACATCGTCCCCTTCAGAGAGATACATCCTCTCAGGGGCTGGAGAGCCGTTCACGACGGGGAGGTGGGCTTCAGGATGGAGATCAAGCTCGCGCATCAGCTCTGATATCCGCATAGAGGCGTCGACAAAGATTTCCTCTCCTTCCAAGAAGACCCGGACCTGCCGCCTCATTTGAAGGGCCTCACACGTCCTCGACGCCGCCACCGGTGATCGCAACCTCCACGGAGTCCTCTGGCAGGTAAGGGCTCTTGACTAGCTTGACCAGCCTGCGGTTCCCCTTAGCACGCTTTATGTAGAGCCTGGCGGTCACTCCGTGACCCAAGACGTGGCCTCCCGCCGGTCTGTTGGGGTCTCCGAAAAAGGCGTCTGGCTGGGCGATGACCTGGTTGGTTACCAGCACCGCTAGGTTGTACCCCAGGGCGTACCTCAGGAGCTTGTGCAGGTACTTGTTCAGCTTCTGCTGACGCGCGGCCAGGTTCTCTCTGCCAACGAACTCCCCCCTGAAGTGGCTTATCAGCGAGTCCACGATTATCAGGCCGATGTCGTACTTCTTCAGGTAGGGCTCGGCCTTCTCGGTTACGACCATCTGGTGGTCGGCCGTGAAGGCCCTCGCCACCAGTATGTTCTTCAGGGTGGTCTCGGGGTCGAGCTCGAACCTCTCGGCTATCTGAACGATCCTCTCGGGCCTGAATGTCCCCTCGGTGTCTATGTAGAGACACCTACGACCGAGCCCGCCCCTCTCGATGGGGAGCTGAACGGTGACGGCAAGCTGATGACACAGCTGGGTATTGTGCAGTAGGGTGGGCATCCCTCCCCCAATGAACGTGTGACCATCAGGAACCACGAAGTCGTAGACGTAGTCGTCGAAGGGAACCTCCTCTGAGGAAACGATCACATCCCACTCATACCTCCGGACTTCGTCGATGAAGCGTACAGCCTCTTCAAGAACTGATAGTCTTCGATCTATTTCAGTCAATATTCTCGCCTTAACCTCGCCGAGTTCAGGTAGACTTTCAGGTATACCTCTGTACAGGTAGTTCCGAGCGCGTGTTACCGGGACTCCGGCCTTCTCAAAAGTCTCCAAGATGGGGAAGGGAACGCTCCTGACGAGTTTACGCAGCTCCTTGACGCTTAGACGTTCCAATCTGCCAGCCAGATCCTTCGCCCCGAGTAGGCTATCACGCATCTCTAGGAACAGGGATCTAATCTTTAGGAGGGTCTCGTCGCTCACTGACTTGCCGCGCGCGTCGCCGATGAGTATCCTATAGGGATACCCTCTACTGGTAGATCTCTTACCCACGGACTTCCCTGCCGCGCCCTTTTCCCCTCCCCACGCCCTCTTGTAGAACTCTCTTAGGGCGACCACTATAGGCTCTGGATATCCGTAAGGCGAGACGGACGAGCCACCCTCTCTACCCATCATCTTGAGGAAACTTCCTTTACCACTCCCGACCACATACAACTTATAGTATGTCTTTCCTTCTACATTCTTACATCTAACAGAAACGTCGAAGCCAAAGCTCTTCATCAGGTACGTGAGCTGGTGGGCCAGCAGTCTGCTTTTTGTCGTTAGCTCCACAGCTTTCCCTAGGTATCCGTCTCCCTTAACGTACCCTCTCAAGAACTCCATCGCTACTTCGGGAGGAGCCGAGAACACACTCTCTGGGATAAACTTCTCACCGGCCTTGCATTTTGCGAGCCTCCCCAAGAATTTCCTACTCGGGGCTCTGAGGAGTATTGTGTATACCTTCCTCCCACTTCTAGTGTCAACTCGAACGCGTGGCAGGTAGCCGTGCCTCTCGGCGATATACCTGACCACCCAGTCTTTGATCTCCTCATCGGTCGTGGATAGGGACAGTGGGTTTGGCGTACCCTCCGCCACGAAAAGCCCCAGGAAGTACGCATCCTCCCGGGTGAGAGGACTATCGCCTCCTGCGGGAAATCTCAACACCTTAGGAGCAGCTATGAGATCTCCAGGCGATAGCTGCCCCGCCGGACACCACCCCAGCCTGTTATCTGTCTTTCTCATGCTCAACAGCCTGTGTTTTGGAGTCAGGCGGAGGATCCTTCCCTTTCTAGTCTTAACCTCCAATATGGTGCGGACCCTCTCCCTGTAAAGGTAGGAGGCCTCAACTGCGCGGGTGCTTCCATCTTCGTTGAGTGCTAGGACCTTGACCCCGGAGAGTGGAACTGCAAACCCCTCGTCTACTCTTGTCTCCCCAAACCTCTGCATGTAGAATTCGTAGGCGTCAGATATCCTCTCAAAATGGACGTTCCCCTCATTTATGAATGGAACGAGTGTGTCTCCAGCTACGCACTTACCAGATCCGTATGGCCCGTAGATCTCCGTTATGGCTTGGGTCTCGACGCCCCCTCCCAGCAGGTCGTCTAGGGCCTTGGTGCCCGTTGTTATCCTCTGGACGCTCTTCCTCTTCTGATAGTAATCGAAGGCGGTCATCACATCGACCTTCAGGATCTTCCTAGCCGACGCGATGATCTTGCTGGCCGTGGACATGGGGATCCCGGCCGCCGCAGAGAGTTCCGCCGGGGACGTGAGTGCTATGGACTCAAGAGTCGTGAAGCCGGCCTCGGTGAGCCTCTTTGCTATGGTCGGCCCGACCCCGCTTAGGGTGGTGAGGTCGACCTCCTCAAAGGCCTCGGCCTCATCCAGCTCGTCAAACTGGGGGGCCACGGGCTCCTCCAGGGCCTCCTCTCCCCCCTCCCCCTCCTCGGGCTCTACCTTCTTCTTGGCCCTTGGCATCCCTGCTGCGCCGCAGCGCGGGGATAATAATGTCGCGCGGGGGAAAGTTTGACCAAATGAGAAGGCTTGCCGATGTCGTTCAGGAACTCGCCAGAAAGCCCGAGGTTGAGCAAGCGGTGAGATCGAGGATCAGGGAGTTCGAGGAGATAGGGCAAGGAGACTGGAGGCTGTGGGCCAGAGAGCTAGCATTCTGCATCTTGGCCGCCAACTTCAAGGCGGTTGAAGCTTTTCAGATGGCCAGCCGCCTCTGGGAGACTGGCGCACTCTTTGAGGCCTCTGAGAGCGAGATCGAGGAGGTGCTTCGATCTATGGGGCACAGGTTCCCCAAGGCCAGGGCTGAGTACATAGTGTCGAACAGGCCCCTTCTCCGGAAGATTAGGGAGGCGATACCCAAAATGAGCTCCGAAAGGGCGAGGGAGTGGCTGAGGGAGAACGTGCGCGGCCTGGGGATGAAGGAGTCCAGCCACTTCCTGAGAAATACTGGGAGGAAAGACGTCGCCATAATCGATCGGCACATCCTAAGGGTGATGCATGACTATGGGCTGATAGGGAACATCCCCAAGAGCCTGACCAGGGGGAGATACCTCCACCTCGAGGGGGTTCTTTGGAGAGTCGCCGAAGAGGCTGGCCTCAGCTTGGCCGAGCTGGACCTCTACATGTGGTACATGAAGACCGGCTTCGTCTTCAGGTGAGCCTGTTTATAGGTTAAACTCGCTGGCGAGCTTGGGTGAGCCCATGAAGCCTAAGCTGTTCATGACCAGGGAGATCCCGGAGAGGGGCCTCAAGAAGATCAGAGAGCACTTCGAGGTCGATCTCTGGCCGGAAGAGGCCCCGCCCCCGAAGGACGTGATAATTGAGAGGGTTAAGGACAAGGATGCGCTCGTCTCGCTGCTGACTGACCCGATCGACGCCGAAGTGATGGACGCGGCCCCCAATCTGAGGATAATCGCCCAGTACGCCGTTGGATTCGACAACATTGACGTGAAGGCCGCCACCGAGAGGGGGATCTACGTAACAAACACCCCAGGCGTCCTGACCGAGACCGTCGCGGACTTCGCGTTCGCCCTCCTGCTGGCAATCGCCAGGAGGATCGTCGAGGCCGACCACTACGTTAGGTCTGGACAGTGGAAGGTCGCTTGGCACCCGCTCATGATGCTCGGCACCGATGTGTACGGCGCCACCCTGGGAATCGTGGGCATGGGCAGGATCGGTCAGGCGGTCGCGAGGAGGGCCAAGGGGTTCGGCATGAAGATCCTCTACTATGACGTCATCCCAAGGCCCGAGATAGAGCAGGAGTTGGGCGCCAAGAGGGTCGACCTAGAGACCCTTCTCAAGGAGTCGGACTTCGTAAGCCTGCACGTGCCGCTCCTTCCCGAGACCTACCACATGATAGGGGAGAAGGAGCTGAAAATGATGAAGCCCACCGCCTTCCTCATCAACACGGCCAGGGGCAAGGTAGTCGACCAGAAGGCTCTGTACAGAGCCCTCAAAGAGGGCTGGATCGCGGGGGCCGCGCTAGACGTGTTCGAGCAGGAGCCCATACCACCCGACGACCCGCTGCTCCAGCTCAAGAACGTGGTCCTCGCCCCGCACGCCGCCAGCGCAAGCATAGAGACCCGGTCGAGGATGGCTGACATCGTGGCTGAGAACCTGATTGCGTTCAAGGAGGGCAAGGTTCCGCCCACCCTCGTCAACAAGGACGTTGTGAACGTAAGGCCGCCAGGCTTCGGTTGACGCGCGATCTTCCCTCTCTCCTTTTTCTAGACCCAAGACAGGCGGCCAGAAGAGAGGAGGTTACCTTGGACTCCGGCGTCTACGCACTGTTGATCTCTTGCAGAAAGGGAGGAGAGTACTGGGTCGGGGCACTCGGCAGTTTGCGCTTCGAGGCTGGCTACTACGTCTACGTCGGGCGGGCCGTGAGAGGACTGTCCGCGCGTATCAGGAGGCACCTCCTCAGACCAAACCGCGTGAGATGGCACGTCGACTGGCTCACTAGCAGGAATGAGTTTGCTCCGATGACAGCCATAGTCGGTCGAACCGACGATCCCAGAATGGAGGATCTCCTTGCGGAGGAGATAGGGGGAGACCCGGTCAGGGGGTTCGGGTGCAGCGACTCCCACGCAGAAACGCACCTGAAGTACCTAGGGCGAGACCTCACCTCCGCGAGGAGGGAGTGCGAGCGCGCCGTGAGGAAGCTGGGGCTCACGCCGGAGTACTACGAGCGGGGTGATCTGGTCTTCGTGGATTTAGACGGCACGCTCTGCGACTACGACGTGAAGAGACACGAAGCCCTCAGGAATCTGGCACCGAAGTGGGGGCTCGACCCCGAGACCCTCGTCACGGAGTATGAGGCGGTCAGGAGGGAGATCTACGCGGAGTTGAAGGACTCGCCAGAGAGGTACTCGAAGCGCCTGCTCTTCGAGAGGCTCCGAGTCAGGTTTAGTGTAATTCCAGAGCCAGAAGAGGCGGAAGAAGAGTACTGGCGAGAGGTCCTAAAGATTGTGGAGCCGTACCCAGACATCGTCGCCCTGAGGGAACTCGCAGAGATGGGGGTCAGGCTAGTCCTCTTGACGGACGGCATCTCTCGCTGGCAGAGGGAGAAACTCAGAGCGATCGGGCTCGAATCCTATTTCGAGACCGTTCTGACGTCCGATGACCTGGGGATCAATAAGACGAGTCCAGAGGCATTTCGTCGGGCCCTGAGGATGGTAAGCGTGCGGCCGGACGAGGCGATCGCGGTCGGAGACGTTCTGAAGTCGGATGTCCTGTCAGCGCAGTCCGCTGGCGTGAGGGGTATATGGGTGAACAGGAGAGGGAGGGAGGCCCAGAGCCCCCTCGGAGCTCCCCAGCTTACGGACCTGCGAGCCCTCCCGAGGATCTTAGTGACCGGCAGTCGTTGAGATGTTGAACGCCCTGGCTATGCTCAACCGGAGCGGCTGGTAGAGTATCCCCTTCTCGGTGACGATCCCCGTGAGCAGGTGGGGGGGCGTCATATCGAACGCTGGGTTGTAGACGTCGATTCCCTCTGGGGCGATCCTCACACCCCTCACCGTGGTAACCTCCTCCGGCCTTCTCTCCTCTATCCTCACGTCCGAGCGACTTGACTTCAGGTCGAACGTGCTGGTGGGGGCCACCGAGAAAATGGGGACGCCGTGCGCCCTGGCGGCAAGGGCGAGCGAGTAGGTACCGATCTTGTTATAGACCGTCCCGTCCTTCAGGATCCTGTCGGCGCCGACGAGGATGAGGTCCACTCCCTTCTCGCGGATTGTGTGCGCGGCGGCCCCGTCGACTATCAGAGTCACCGGTATCCCAGCGGCGTGGAGCTCGTAGGCGGTGAGCCTCGCCCCCTGCAGGACGGGCCTTGTCTCGAGCGCGATCACGGAGAACCTCTTGCCCTCGTCCCAGGCCGTGTATATGGGCGCGGTCACTGTCCCGTACCACACGGTAGCCAAGGTGCCCGCGTTGCAGATCGTCATTACCGTCATCCCGTCCTCGATCAGCTCGGCTCCATGTCTCCCTATGGCCTTGTTGGCCTCCACATCCTCCTGAGCTATCCTCTCAGCTTCCGAGACGACTGCCCTCCTTATCTCCTCCGGGTCTCCGGACTCCAACGCGGACCTGGCAGCCCCCATGACCCTTTCGATGGCCCAAAAGAGGTTGACCGCCGTGGGCCTGGTCCTCCTCAGCCTCGCGGCCGCGGCCTCGAGATCCTCCATGAGACCTCTGGCGTCCCTCGAGAAGGACGTTATCGCGGCCAGGGCCAACCCATACGCAGCAGTGGCCCCTATGGCTGGGGCCCCCCTGACCACCATGGTCTCGATGGCGCGGGCCACGCACTCGACGTCTCGACACTCCACGAACCTGAGCTGTCCGGGGAGGGCCGTCTGATCTATCAGAACGACCTTGTCGTCCTCCAGTCTGACAGTCCAGGGCAGAGCAGGTGGCATCTCGCCTCCAACCTCCCGCGAGACGATCTGCGGGAACTACCAGATAACGTTAGGCCTGTACCCGATCGAATCCGCCACCAGCGCCGGTAGGTCTATCACGGCACGGGCCCTCTCGATCACCGCCACGTCGGAGCTTGCGGCAACCTCGAAGCCCGATATCAAGGTGTCCACCTGACGGTGCGTCATAGATGTCCCAGTCAGCCCGGCCTCGGCCATCTTCTCCCTGGCCATGGCGGCAAGTTCTCCGCTGCGACTCATTGGCTCGTCGAAGGCGAGGAGCACCTCGGCCGGTCTCAGCCCGCTCAGCGCATCCACGATGAGATCCATCGCGCTCTCAGTGACATCCGACGGCTTGTATGAAGAGAAAACTCCCCGAAGGTCTCGGAGGAACCCATCGGTGCAGAGGAAGACAGGCTCCTCCAGAAGCATGGCCTCCACGGTGATCAGCACGTTGTAGCCGTCTACGCCGATCGATCTACCGGACGCTAGGCTCGGAGGGGTCAACTTCGAGGCGGCAAGCGCGACCTCCTCCGGCCACCTGACGAGTCTCTCGACGGCAGCCCTCTCCGCCCTCGTCAGAGACAGCTTGTCGCCGACCAAGTCGACGGCCCTCCTCTTGGGGAGCGACAGGGCGGCCAGGACGAGGACCTCCCTGGCCGCCCTTCTCACGAGGTCTATCCGGACGGACATCAGAGACTCCTCAGCTTCTCGGCTATTTCTTCCGCCAAGTTCTCAGGTGTAACCTCGGGAGGTATGGACCCCCACGCCATCCTCTCCTGACCTCCTCCCCTACCTCCCACCCTCTTCAGGACGCTTGAGAGAAGCTTGCCTGCGTGTACGCCCCTCTTCGCGGCCTCCTCCCCGACGGCGAGGACGACCTGCCTCTGGCCCGACCCTCCCAGCAGGCACAGGACTGCCCTCGGGTTGGAGCGGGCAAACGAGTCGGCGGCGTCGGTCAGGGCCTTCCTATCCGTGAGGTCCACGGGGACGACCCGCAGCTCCAGGCCGTTCACTTCAGCGGGTGAGCTCTCCCTTATGCTGACCTCGAGGAGCCTCTCCAGGGCGGCCGTAAGTCTCTTGCTGAGCTCGCGGTTATCGCTGACCAGGTTCTCAACCGCAGACTCCACCTTCTCCAGCGGAGATCCCACCACCGTAGAGATCCTCTTGACCCTGTCGTAGGCCTCCAAGAGCCTCTCCACGGCGGCCATGCCGGAGCTGAACTCCAGCCTGACGACCCCGTCCTGAATCCTCCTTGCCCTCCAGACCTTGATGGGGCCTATCTCCCCCGTCCTCCTGACGTGAGTCCCCGCGCACGCCTGGACGTTGAAGTCCTCTATCTCCACAATCCTCAGGGTGAGGTCCGGGACGACACCACCCTGGTAGATCTCGAACCCGTAGATCCTCTCAGCCTCCTGCCTAGGCATCCACTTGGTCCTGACCGGCCTGTTCTCCATCACGATCTGGTTGGCCAGGAGCTCTATCCTCCTCAGTTCCTCGTCGCTCACTGACTTGTAGTGTGTTATGTCCAGCCTACTCTCCTTCTCTCCCTTCTGAGCTCCCCACTGCCAGACGTGGTCGCCGAGAACCCTCTTTGCAGACTCGAGCAGGACGTGGGTACCGGTGTGGTGCCTCATGAGGGAGAGCCTCCTTGGCCAGTCTATCTCTCCCTCGACCCTGTCCCCCACCCTCACCCTCGAGAGGTCTCCCTTGACGTAGTGGATGACCCGGTCCTTGACTTTCTCCGCCCTGACTACCTCCAGCGCGCCTCCACCCTCGAGCCTGAGGAACCCTATGTCGGACGGCTGGCCTCCCCCCTCCGGGTAGAAGGCCGTCCTGTCCAGCACCACGGCCTCTCCGCCTAGGACCCCGACTACCCTCGCCTCGAACCTGAGGGCGTACGGGTCCTCGTAGTAGAGGAGTTCGGTCTTCGGGAGCGCCTCCACCTCCTCAACGTACTTGGGGAGTTCTGGCGGCTTGACCTCTGGGGCCTCGTGCCTAGCGGCTATCAGCTCGTAGAAGTTGTCCGGTACCTCCAGCTCTATCCCGTGCCTCTTGGCGACGTCGGCGGCCAGCTCCGGAGGGACGCCGTGAGAGTCGTAGAGCTCCATCAGGAAGTCGAGCGTGAGGCCCTTACCCTTCCTTCGCTTGAGCTCCCTCTCTATCAACTGGAGCCCCTTCTGGAGGGTCTCTCTAAACCTCTGCTCCTCTACTTGTACCATGTCCAAGATCCTGCCCCTCTTCTCGAGGAGCTCGGGGAACTGCCTTCCCCAGTAGTTGAGCTGGAGATCGACCAGCTCGGCCAGCTGGACCTCAGCCTCAAGGGCCCTTATGGCTCTCAAGGCCCTCCTGATCACGAGTCTGCCGAGGTAGCCCTCCTTGGTGTTCGACGGGACGAGCCCATCCGCCAGCATGAAGGCGATCGTCTTCGTGTGGTCCAGGACCGAGTAGGCGAGCTCTAGAGGGGTCAGAGCGGCGTCGAGTTCGTCGGGATCCACCTCCAGCTGAACCGCTATGGCCCTCCTGAGTTCGCGGAGCTTGCTCCCCCTCTCGACCTTCGCGGTCAGCGAGGAGAGTGTGGAGTAGCGGTTTAGGAGGTCGATGTCCGGCCGCCGCACCCCCAACCTGTCGAGGAATGCGTCCACCAGATTCCCGTAGATTGAGTCAAATGCGGTAGGAGTCCCTTGGGAGAGCCAGACTATCCTCTCCAGCCCGTACCCCGTGTCCACTACCCTAGTGTCCATCCTCTCGTACCTACCGTCAGAGACCTTGTACTCCATGAACACTAGGGTTGCTATCTCCAGACCCCTAACTATCGGCTCCACGTCCGGGCCTGCGTTGCCTCCTCCCTCCCACCAGCCCTCCTTGTAGATTATCTCCTCCTCTGGTATCCCCAGGACCGTGGTCGCGTACTCGTGGAACAGCTCAAGCGTCCTCTCCTTCCAGTAGATCTCCTGTCCGGGCCTGTTGAATGCGTGGTGGGCCATCATCTCGAATATGGTGAGGTGCCGGCCCATGGTCAGGCCGACCTTGTCGATGTCTTTGAGTCGTATGCAGGGTTGGGAGATCGTAAGCGGGTTGGCCGGCGGTGGGACGAGACCCGCCGTCACGTAGGGCTGAAAGTCCACTATCGACGCGCTGGTCAGGAAGAGGTCGTCTCTCCACCTGGCCACTACTGGGTATCTCCCTATTCTCGTGTGTCCGCGGGACTCCATGAACGAGAGGAACCCCTCACGGGCCTCCTCCATTGTCAGGCTCTTCGAGAGGCCGCTGCCGATGAACCGATACGGCTCGCAGGGCGCCTCGCCGCAGACCTCCCTGTTGGGGTCCAGTGTCCAGAAGTACTCCCCACACTTGGGGCATCTCTTGCGCACGTAGCCCTTTTCCTTGAAGAATTCAAGCCTGAGGGACTCCCCGGGGTCGGGCCTGCTCGTCATGTTAATCGGGAAGGGCGTGCGGGATCGAATAAAATAAGGTGATGAGGGGGCTCAGCCGAATAGCGCGCCGAGCCCGGCAATGGCCGCCTCCTCTTCCTCTTCCTTCTTCTTCTCCTCCTCCTTCTCCTCCGCTGGCTTCTCCTCGACGGCCGTCTCTGCGACCGGCGCCGGCGCAGCGGCGACAGGCGCCACGGCCGCGGACTTGATCACCTCCTCTATGTCCACGCCCTCCAGGGCCTCGATAAGCTGCTTGACCCTAGCGGGATCAGGCTCCACTCCGGCGGCCTTGAGGACGGAGCTGACGGAGTTCTCGTCTATCTCCTTGCCCAGTTCGTGGAGCAGCAGGGCAGCGTACACGTACTCGAGCCCCATAGATCAACCACCTGTTCGGCGTCGACTCCCCTGCCGCGATAAAAAAGGTTTGTCCCCCTACCTCGGCAGTCCGAGGCGGGGTCTCCTAGAGGCGTAGCGGCTGGGCATTCCCCTGACCGCGAAGAAGGAGGCGGCGGCGACGGCGCCTACCATGCCGATCAGCGCGGCCGTGACTATGATCCTCTGCGACCTGGGGACTTCGACCAGGAATGAGAACTCCAGCGCCTCTGCTCCCTGGATCTTGTACTTCTGCTCTCCGGCCTCGCCCTTAAAGGTCGCGTTGATCAGGGAGATGTTGTAGGCCCCCATACTCTGGACCCTCATCCTCATGCTGAACTCCACTGAGGCACCCGGGTCTATGCTGCCCGCCTTGAAGGTGACCTTCCAGCCCCCTTCCTCAGTCCTCTCCTGCATGGTCACCGGTCCCTCGGAGTCCAAGAGATCTATGCCTGGAGGGATCTCCAAGATCAGCTCTATGTCCCTGGCCTGACCGCTCCCGTCGTTCGACACGCTGAAGACCATCTCGGCCAGGTCGCCGACGATCATCCTAGTCGGGGGAGACGTGATCAGCTCCAGGCCCACCGCGGGCTTCACGATCCTGATAATGAGAGTGTTGGAGTACTTGAGCTGGGGGACGTCCCTCTCCTTATACTGCACCTCCGCCGCGGGGAGCGTGGCAGACCCCTCTTTCTTGGCCTTGAGCTTGTAAGAGAGGGTCATGCTCTTCCCGGGGGCGAGGCTCTTGACCGAGGCCGACGTCTTGCCCTGAACGAGCTCGAAGTACTCCTCGGGGAAGGAGTCCGTCACCGTCACGTCGGTCGCAGGCGCCCCGCCCTCGTTCACCACCTTGACGATCACGTTGATCGTCCCGTTGACGCTCACCTCCGACGGAGATGCTTGCTTGCTGATCGATATCGACGGGAGCTCCGGCTCGCTGACGACGATGACCTTGCTCACTTTGGCCTGGAAGTTCTTGCCCACCTTGTCTTGCCACTCGACGAGGATCGTCGTGTTGAAGTAGGAGCCCATTATCGTTATGTCCTCCGGGAATATCACCTTGAACTTGATCTTCTGAGTCACAGCGTTCTTCGGGAGCCTCGGAACAAGCATTGGGGTCGTCATCGTGCCCGTGAAGGGCTTGCCGGTCAGGCCGGGGACCTCAGGGCTCACTACCAAGATCTGGGGCAGGGGGGGCTGGACGCTGAGCCATATGGACACGTTGAACGCGTCCCCAGTCCCGGCGTTCTTGAGCGTGAACTCGAACGACACCTGGTCCCCAGGCTGGACTGTCAGAGACGAATGATTGAGGTTGATTCTGACCTCGGGGACGCCTACATCCCTGTATATGTCTCCCACCACTATGTAGAAGCGAACTGTGTGGCTCTGAACCCTGCCGGGATCGTAAACCCACACCTCGTGCGTCGATGTGCTGTGCTGTTCGTCCTTCTTGAAGTCAACGGGGTAGCTCACGCCGATGGTCGCCACCAGCTTTGCGTAGGCCTTGCCGTTCGCCGAGGCGGAGAACTCGAACGTGTAGTTCGCGCCCTCTCTGGGCTTCGGCGGGGGGATGGAGAAGTTGGTCGGATTGTCTACGGGTGGGAGGGTCGCTACCAGCTCGATCGTCGCGTTCTCCGTGCCCTCCACCCGTCCGTAGGCGGTCGTCAGCCTGGCCCACTTGGGCGTGCCGCTCCCCTCGTTCATCACGGTGACCGTGAGGTCCACGACTGTAGAGGTCTGGTTGAAGACCAGCTGGGTTGGGGTCACGGGATGAAGTCTCAGCTTCGTTTCTGGAGAGTAAACGCTGTTCTTTATGTCGAACTTCGCCTTACCTCCATCTGCGGTCGTGGACTCGGTCCCGTACAGGTGAACCTCGAATACGGCTGGCCCTCCTTCTCTGCAGTAGGCCTTTATGACGCCTTGAACCTCCTCCTGCTGGTTGGAGGCTTGGAAGACTCCACAGAGTTCTTGCTCCTTCCATACCTCCAGCATGTATATGTTGACGACTCCGGCGGAGACGTGGGCCACTATCCTGAAGGGTCCGACCATCATCTCGCTGTTGTTGGCGAGTTCTATGTCGAGCCAGTCGTAGGTCTTGGTGGCTGCGCTGGCAGGTATAACGACAGTAGACGCCGGGATGGAGACCAAGAGCGCCAATACAATTAGCGCTGCTGGGACCTTAGCGCGAAGATTTCCCATACCGGAGGCCACCCTCCAGCCGCACTGCTCGATCAACTATTAATTTCCAAACTTCGGCCAGAGACGTAGGGCCCGTAGCTCAGCAAGGATAGAGCGGCGGCCTTCTAAGCCGCAGGTCGGGGGTTCGAGTCCCCCCGGGCCCGCCATCACC
>JAOZGN010000016.1 GCA_027491555.1 Thermoproteota archaeon | reverse complement strand
AGTTCCAGCTCTCTCATGGCGAGCCTCTCTATGACCTCGTTGAAGCTCTTGGCACTCATCCTCCTCTTGAGCCTCTCGAGCAGCCTGTAAGTGTTCTCCCTCACCTGGATGGTCTTGGCCATCGCACAAATACTCACAAATGACAGGTTATAAATTATAATCTACACAACATTTCTGGACGAGGGAACCGCAGAGAGCAAGAAGAACGGTCCGGAGAGTCACTCCGAGCAGGGGTGTTCCTCAGCAGGCTGAGGTCATCCCTCATCATCTTCAGCGGGTTCTTGTCCCCCGAGTAAATGCTTGGGAGGCAGAATGGCCGCCTCAATGCGAAGAGGATGGAAGGCCCCTCTCACCCAGCTTAACGGATCCGCCAAACACGCGGCAGGGGAAAACCGTGACCTGCAAGTTTCGCAGTCCTCGTGTCACAGGCCGCTCTGCGGTCCTCCCCCCGGTGACCCCCTGGGACGCTGTGGCAAGCTCGTCTTCCCACAATCTGGGGGCCAACGTGCATATTTTTTCTGCCGCCGTGGTGGAAGATCGATGGACCTGCTATCCCTTAACGCCTCCTCTCGCTTCCTTCGCGAGCGCCGGAGGCTGATAGTATGTGGAAAGTGCCTCGAGGTGGAATGGCCAGATCTAATCGAGGGTCTTGGCAACGAGGCGGTCGTGACGTGGGCCTGTCCCGAGAGGGATCATATCAACGTGATCTCCCTGAAGCTTGCCTCGATACTGGCCCGGGTGAGTCTGAAAGAGCTGACGATCCTCACGGTGGATGGGAGCCCTCACTGCGTCCAGCTGCACCACGCCGTGGAAGAGGCTATCAAGGTCACAAAAAGTGAAGACCTGAGCGTGAGGCACCTTGTGTGCCACGGAGACAAGCTCATTGAAGTTTCACCTCGTGCGGTTAAAGTGGCGAGGTACCTGAGCAAGGTGGAGAGGCTGCTGAGGTTAGAGGAAGAACGCAGGAGTTCTCTCGAGCGAGAGTAGGAACGCGCGAGGGGCTTTCTACCCTCTTAGGATCAATGCCCGACTGACGGATACGAACACGATCCCAAGTTGACACACCCCACGACTTCGTAACGTGCTGAGAGCCGCCTCAGAGAGCCTAGAGACGCCCACAGGCGATGGAGGGGTCAATCTAACCTCAGTCCACCAGGAGGCTGACGCAGTACCACCACATTAGGAACAGGAGTAAGTAACCCCAGAGGGCTCTATTATCCAGCGGGTTCTGCGACGTGGATAGGATGGCGGCCCCTAGGCCATAGAGGACGGCAGGAACTAGGCCCAGCATAGCGTATGGCCACCTGATACTGAGCCAGCTAGAGGGAAGTAGGGAAACCGTGAGGAAACCGAGAATGAATGCGGTCGCAGGCCTCCCTCTAATCGGGCGGGAGAGGCAGGCCACCGTCGCGACGATGGGGGGGAGGGGGAGAAGAGTAGTCAGCTCGTAGATCATGTCTAGGATGATGAAGTGGGGACGGCCCGCCGAGTTCCACTCAATCGTCAGGCGTGTTAGGGCCATAAAGAGAAGCAGAGCTATCCAAATATAGAAGAACGCCGAATCATTCCCCCAGCCCACACAGGCGGTGGAGCGTGTCGGGATAATAAGCCTATCCTACCTATCTTGAGGGGGGTGAGTTCCCCGAAAGATGGCCCGCTAAGAGATGCCCCTAGGCGGGGGGCGGGGAGCAGGATGTCAAGCGTCCAGATCAGCGTGAGACCGAGGGTGAGAGCAATCGCCAGGCAGATCACCCTCATGAGCGATGCGAGGTCCCTAGGGCTCAGGAACCTGGGAAGGACCCTGTCCTGCAGGATCTGGAGGGCCGCCCCGAACGGTGCCCAGAAGAGGATTGAGGAGAGTACGTAGATTTGAGGGATCCTGAGGGGAGTAGGAATCGTGTAGTGAGCGAAGGGGGAGCTCGGGTCCCCCAGCCACTCCACCGAGAGGTCGTACAGCCAGTCCCCCAAGAGAACCCCGGGGATGTTGGCTGGAATGATAGCACATACTCCCGTGCCCCACCACCAGACGCTCCAGGGGCCGACTACTATCCCGTAGAGGAGGAAGGCCAGGAATATCTCGTGCTTCAACATGCGATGCGCCGAGGTATCTTTGGGCATATCAAGCTTCTTTATTTAATTTTACTTATAAATACTTTTCCAAAAAAAGAGAAAATACGGGATGTGTGGCGACATTACCGGAGCTCAAGGCACGTAGACAAAAGTTGCTCTCCCATCGTTAAACCAGATGTGTCCGTGATCTCCTTTCCACTCCTCTCTGTAGTCCTCATGATTGTAGAAGGAGCAGTAGTCCTCGTATACCATGAGTCCTTTTGCACGAGTAGCGCAGCAAAGTCTTGCTCTGCATACTCGCTCCATCCTGCCCAATCTTCGTCTGGGAAGTCGTCGTAGTGTGTTGTCGCTATGACGTAGTAGCCCCAGTAACTGTTATACAGCCTGTCATCCGAATCAGCATAAATTCTAATATTAAGATACACTAAACTGTTAAGATATGTAGAGTATACGATTCCCTTAGTGCCCCTATCTGTATCCCAAACCCAGCCGTAACCATCATAGAGTTTCTCGTATTTCGCCTGAGCTATCGCTCCCGTCCCAAAGAAAATACTCTTGACTTTGTTCACTTCCGCATTTCCCCAAAAGACCATTGTGACCGGAAAGTCAACATTGTCGCTTGCTACGGTATTTGATTCAAAGTCATAGTTGTAAAATCGGTCTTCAGCGATCCCCAGTACTGTGAGGTTAGTCGTGGTCCAAGCCAATACGTAGGGCAGGAAGGGCGTAATGACCAGTAGAGAGGTCAAGAGTCCCCTCACAACCACCCTCTTGACGATTGATGCCTTCAAGGCGCCCACCCCAGCAGGTAACCTGAGTACCTCTCGACTACCTCCATTGAGTTGAGATCGACGGCCACCACAGCTCCTCCCTTATTGGAGCGTAAGAAGAAGACGCCCTCCAGCCTGGGCTAGAGGGAGAGATCGCCAGGCTGATCTTGGCGATACTCGGGGCGAAGGGGGTGGAGTTCGGAGCTGGCTTCAGGCTGGCGTTCCTGCGGGGCAGCGAGGCAAACGATCAGCGGTTCAGCTCCACCACGCGGCCGAGGAGGCCGCTAAGGTCACCTGCTTCGGTGAGGAGAGGGTGAGACACCTCGTGGTTCACTCGGGGCGGCTCGTGTCTGTCTCTCCAAGGGCCGTCAAGGCCGCCAGATACCTCTCTAAGGTCCAGAGGCTCCTCCAGCAGATTGAGGGTAATTCGCAGGCCCAGACGTGAGTGGAACTCGGAGCAGACCGCTCAACCTACCTGGCCTCGCGGCGCTCCCGAATGTACTTGACTACATGGTAGGAGAGGAAGCCCCAGGTCGCGAAGTAGGCGATCAGCCCGACGGGGTTCAGCTCCAAGGCATCCTCTAGGTGCAGGTGGGCCGTGTGTATGTATGCCCTGGTCGACCCACACAGCGGGCAAGGCTTCCCGGTCAGCTGCTTGTAGGGGCACTTGAACCAGGGGAACGGAAGCTCCTCCTGACCCGGACTCATGGGGACCAGTGTGGCGAAGGCCAGCAATCCGGCGGACAGCAGTATGAGCCACTTCCTCTGTCTCCAGGGGGACATCCGCCCTTCCGCCAGCCTGAAACGATGGACAATAAAAAGAGGGGAAGGAGCGAGGACTCGACGCCTAGAAGGCGACCTGAGCCTCGGCGGGTCTCCTGGCCATGTATAGCAGGGTCAGCAGAACGCTGAAGAACCCACCAACGGCCGCCGACAGTATGAAGCCGATGTAGGGGATGATGCTGACTATCGCCTCGGCGATGAAGGCCACCACCACGACTATGAGGACCTCGATGAAGTTCTCCTTGACCACGTTGTAGCTGGCCTTCAGGGCGTCGACTGGCCCGTAGTCGTCGATGACGACGGCCTGCAGGGTCAGCGCCAGGAGGATGGCCGCCACCAACCCTGGAAGGACGCACAGCATAATGCCGATGCCTATTATGATGCCCACCAGTATCGAGGCGATGATGATCGGCACGGCCTTGGACATGGCCTCGTTGAACGAGCTGCCCAGGTCGACGGTCCTACCCTTGACTCCCTGTTCAACCATCGCGATGAGCCACCCGTTGAAGATCTGCTGGATTATCATCACGAATATCATGCCGATCATGGTCAGGCCCAGGAACCCGTACATGGAGGCGGGCATCTCAGGAGTGTAGCCGGGGCCTGGGGCGCCAAATCTTCCCAGCCCGCCAAGGCCCATCATTCCCATGGCGGAGATCCCGATGCCGGCCATGATTATGGCGCCCAGGATGCCGGCCAGGATCGGCGGCACCAGCACCACAGGGTTGGCCTTGACGAAGTCCAGGGCCCTGTTGAAGAGGTCTCCAAGGCCCTCTCCTCTCACCCTGGGCGCGGCGGGAGCGGCAGGGGCGGCAGCCGGAGCCTCGACCTCAACCCACCCAGATCTGACCCTCTCGAGCTCGGCTTCGTACTTCGCCTTCAGCTCCCTGTAAGTCTCCTCGCTTATCCTGCCCTCCATGAGGGCCTCTTCGAGCTTCCTAATCTTCTCCCTAATGGCGTCTTCCGTGGACATTATGAATCCCTCCAAGTCTTGACAGTATTAAAACTGAGGAGGGCTCCGCGCCCTCTGGCCCGCCGAGATTTATTTTCGGTCGGGGTGGATATTCCCGAACGCTCATGCCGCTGGCTTATCACCTCCCATTCTTCGACGAGCAGAACTACACGCTCCTCTCCCTGGTGATCGGGGTCGTGCTAGGTATACTTCCCGGGCTTGGCCCGGCCGGCCCACTGGCCAGCGGGTTCTTGTACGCCTACTTCACCTGGTGGTTCGGTCGAGCCCCGCGGGACCCGGTGGAGGGAGCCAAGAGGGGGGCCGTAATGGGCGCCGTGGTCGGCGCGACGGTCAGCCTCCTGTCGTTCCTCTTGGTCGGGTGGGGGTTGGCAGTCTACGCAGTTCACCCAGGACTCTGGTTCCTCTCCGGCCTCGCCCTGGTATTTGGGCTGATCTCTGGGGCCATTGTCGGGGCGATCCTCGGGGGCATGGGCGGATTTCTGGCGCCTTACATCGACTGAAGACTCAGAGGTAACGACCACTTATTAGTGCACAGGAGCCCGTGAATCGGGGGATGAGCCGAACTACCCGGGACTGAAGCGTGATGTGAGCTGCATCGTGGCGACCCCACTCGCACGAGTCCACGGGGCGGTCGAGGCAGGACGCCAGAGATTTATCCAACCCGCGCCAGGCCGCTCGGTGTCCGCATGAACACGGAGGACATCATGGCGCTCGCCCTCGAGCTGGCCGGTTTCGACGAGGTGCCCCCGGACTCTCAGATCTACGTCCCTAAGGAGGATGTGAAGAGGGTGCTGTTCGGCATAGACGTGGGGGTTCCAGGGCTCCTGCTGGCCAAGCAGCTCGGATGCGACCTAGCGATATCCCACCACCCAGAGGGAGGGAGCGCCGCGGTCAGGGGCCACGAGGTCTTCCTTAGGCACGTGGAGATCATGAAGGCCGCCGGCGTGCCAGAGGACGTGGCCAGGGAGGCCGTCAGGGAGAAGTTCGAGGCGCTCAGGCTCGTGGATCACAAGAGCAACTACGACCTGGCTCCATCCGTGGCCAGGCTCTTGGGGATTGGGTACATGAACATCCACTGTCCTTTGGACGAGGTAGGCCGGAGGATAATGCAGGAGGTCGTCGATGGGGTCATGGCCACCGGAAGGCCCACTGTGCGCGACCTGATGGACGCCCTCTCCCAGCTAAGGGAGTTCGAGCTCGCCGAGACCCCCATATTCCTCGCGGTGGGGGACGAGACGGCGAGGGTCGGGAAGGCGGTGGTGGCCCACGGCGCGTTCACGAACGGCGGCCACCGCGTGGCGAGGGCGTACTTCGAGCACGGCGTCGACACCGTGATCTACATCCACTTGGAGCCTGGCGACCTCAGGGCCCTAAGGGAGTCCGGCGTGAGAGGGAACCTGATAGTCACAGGTCACATAGCCTCCGACTCGGTAGGGATAAACCCCCTGATCGACGAGCTGGAGTCCAGGGGGATCGAGGTCATCACGTACGGCGGGATCATCAGGTAGGCTGCCAGCCGGGCCTGCCACGTCTGAGTTGGGAGAGGAGGGGAAGGGCACGGTTGAGGATCCGCTTCGTCAGGCCCCAGATCACCCTCCCACGCCACGCGTAGGCCTCGACGGTCCCCCCCTTCACCTCAGCCATCCCCTTGAACTCGGTTAACTCTGCGAGGGGTACCCAGAATGCCTCCTCCACCTCCTCGCCGGGGGAGACCTTCGGAACCTCAGGGAGCGTGAAGGCGAACGCCCACACCAGCATCTCGGGATCCGCGTGAGACCTGAAGGGGCCGAGAGTCATCACCGGTCTCAGCCCTGAGAGGTCAACTCCGGTCTCCTCTGCACACTCTCTGATAGCCGTGTCCAACAGACTTGGGTCAGAGCTCTTCTTTCTCCCTCCTGGAAGCGCCACGTCTCCAGACCAGGGGTCTCCCACCCTCCTAGCCCTTCTGACGAGGAGGACGGACGGAGATCCGCGTACCTCGGCGATCACTAGGGCCACCGCAGCCTCTTTCGGCACGCGCCGGAGGTAGGGGAGCCCACTCATTAGTCGATCGGATCAACGCTCCTAGGGCCCGAGAGATTCTGGGTTGTTCTCAGGACCTGGCAAGCAGGGGCCTGAGTGACAGGGCAATTGCAATGATGGCCAACGCGATCGCCAGCCAAGGGGGCCAAGTTGGCGCCATCTCAACCGCCTCGAGGGTCGAAACCCTCTCTGAGAGCGCTGACAAGCTCTCCTCTGCTGTCCTAAGGGAGGCGTTCAAGGCCCGGACGGCGCTCTCGAGGGCGGAGACTCTTGCCTCCAGCAAGCTCAGTTTCTCAGAAGGCACCCGCGGAGCCGCTCTGAGCTCTTCTACCTCTCTTGAGAGCGCTGACAGGTTCTCTTCAATGGAATCGAGGCTCGCGCTAAAGCTCCTCAGGTCTCTGAGCATCGACTCGATCTTTGAGCTGATCTCCGCAAGCCTGATTTCATCTGTGGTGAGCATAGAGTTGAGCACGCGCAGACCTGCCTCTATCCTTGCAAGGTCGCTTGCTAGCCCCTCAAGCCCCCTCTCCAAGTCAGATAGGGAGGCTTCCACCATGTCGACTCTGCTCCGCAGCTCGTTCAGCTCAGAGTCGAGGAGGTCGACCTTTGCCTCAATAGCTGGGACTCCTACCGCCTCCTTGGCGTCCACGAATATCGCCGCCATCTCAAGGTCTCCAGACAGCGAAACGCTTCTGTCATCGTCGGGCGATCCGTCCTGCCACTCGAGGAATATCAGCAGGGATGAGTCGACCCTGGCCGCAGTTGGCGCGTTCACCTGGTGGACCCCAGCGGTAAGGTAGACCGTCAAACTCCCGTCAGGCCCAGTGACGTAGGGAGATTCGTCAACGGTGAACTCAACTCCGGCAAGACCGCTTCCGTCCTCTAGAATGCCCTAAGCGTCAGAGACACCATGTGCGTGGGCGTTGGAGGGTACCGATCCACGAAGTCGGCCGATGGGTTGTCCGTATCTTCTCCGGGCGGTTCTCTCTCTATCGAGTGGCCAGCGTCCACGTCCAGGGCCGCGTTAGCCGCGCCCATGTCACCTCCATCGCCATACCAGACTGCATCGACCTCAGCGAGGCTAGCATCGAACAGGTGCACATCGTCTCCGGTGTTGGCCAGGGACACGCCCCAATTGACTTCGATTAGGTTGGGAACTTCGGGCAGCGAGTCCACGAGCTCGTAATCGGGGTAGAAGCCGTACCTCAAGTAGAACTCTTCTCCAGAGTAGGCCACTATGAGATAGGAGTTCGCACGTATAACGGCTCCCGGCGGGAACTCGTAGGCGCCCTCGTCTCCTCCACCGGGATCTGGATCGTCGGTTATTCTCCACCCCGATAGATCAACGTCGAAGGCCGTTGGGTTGTAGAGCTCGATCCACTCAGCCTCGGGCTCGGGCCAGCCCGTAGGGGCGTCGTAGAACACCTCATTTACCACCACATGATCGCCTGCATCTCCCCTGAGTTCCGCGGGGCCTAGGGTGACAATCAGAGTAAGGATCACCAGCGATACGGCGGCCTTCTGACCCATTTCCGGGCGCAGCTGCGTCATCCGCTCCCTAAAAAGTTTGGAGAGGCCGATACTTAGGATGAGCGTTGAAAATTCGAGGTCTAATCATGCGACGAGGTGCGAAGACCCTGTGGGCAAGTGAGGGGGTGATGTGAGCTGCATCGCCGCTAACGTACCCCCCGAACCTCGCGCTCGCTGGGGGGCTCGGAGGACGTGGTGCCGCTTCATTACTGGGTTGCGTCGCCCCCGAAGGAGTTCAAGGCTTGTGGAGCCGTGAGGAACACCCGTGATTCGGGAACCGACTGGATATCAGGCCCTCGCTGAGAAGATGCACTTGTGCGGCGAACGCGAAAGAGCTGCACAGATCAAGGGAGCGGCTGAGCTAAAAGAGACCCCCTGGATGCCTGCAGAATGCAACACAAAAATAGACCTGGTCGGTGAATTCCCTGGGCGGGATGACGAAGGATCAACCGGCTGACGACTGATGACTTTGCCGAGTCCCGACCGCCCTTGATGGAGCCAACAAATGGATTCGCTTTTTGCTCAAATTGTTTTGGAAATAGACGGCGCGCTGAACGCAATGAATCGCACGCGAACACGCTTACTGAGTGAGAGGAGGCAGAAGAGCAAGGGCTCACACAGGAAACAACCTTCGAAGTCCCTTTATACCTAGCGACCCACCAATCCTGCTCTCAGGCGCTGATAAGCTGTCTCCAGCCCAGTTATCGCTGCCCTCTACCTTCTCCTCCCCTTTCACTGATTCGAAGCGAACGTTCCATATCTTCATGAGGATCTGGAAATCGTCTTGAACTACCACGCCAAACTCCACACCCTTCATCCTGATGGGCGTGATGTTGAACTCCTCTTCCAAGAGCTTCACGGACCTCTCCAAGACCCTTGAGAGGTTGAAGCTGCTTCCCGCGTAGTACACCACGACGAAGTGCCCCCTCTGGGTGAAGACCTCTGGTACCCCACTCCTCTGGTGGCGAACCACGATTGCGATGAGGTTCCGCCTATCGCTCTCCAGCCAGATTGTTGAGATCACCTCATACTTCCCGCTGCCCTCTATGTCGTAGTCGACACTGAGCCACAGGCTGGAGTTGATCGCCTCCTCCACGCTCATGGACTCGTTCAGCTCCTCCTCATACCAGGGGTGACGACCCCAGACCAGCAGGAAGGGGTAGCCGACCCCCTCTCCGCTGCCCTGGCCCTCGAGTACCAGCGCGTCTCCCTCGCGGTACCACCTTACGGTGTAGTCTCCCCTGTATCCCCTCATCTCAGCATAGGTCTTCGGTCCGCTAACGCTGGCACTGACCAGCCACTGTCCAGTGGGGATGAGCAAGATAGAGAGCAACCCGACGGAGAGCAGGAAGGAAACCTTCAAGATACTCCCCTTCACATCCGGCGAACCGGGGCGGGGCGTCGCGCGTTATAAAAGCACATCATTAACACGTTGAAGTAGACTTCAGGACTCGCCGAACTCAACCGTCGCACTCTTTAACGCAGAAGGCCCCTCCCCAGGCCCTCGACCAATACACCCCACGCACGTGAGTTCTCAGCCTTTGGCCGGGCCGCGGATCGGGTGTAGCGGGCCTGAGGTATGGTAGCTTCCCTACAGGATCATTCCGAAGGCCTTTGCGAACTCGGTCATCTTCCGAAAGTGGACGATGAACATCCGGCCGCTGTCGGTCAGCCGGTATACCTTCTTTCCGCCCCTCTCTACCTCCTCTATCAGGCCCTTCTCGATCAGCTCGGCCAGGTATCGCCTGAGCCGCTCATAGGAGAGGTTCGCGCCGTACAGTATCCGAGTGGGGCCGGCCTCACCTCCCTCTTCCTGTATGACCCTCAGCATGTCGTAGCAGATCCTCATCTTGGACCTGTACCTCTGCTTGGCCGTCATGCTCCCACCCGGCTCACCCTGATCACCATCCAGAGCAGGCACGCGAAGCCGAGCAGCCTCATCACGTCCGCAGCGACCAGCTTCAGAGGTCCGCCGAAGACCAATAGCAGGTGGCCAACAGCCAGCAGCGCGAAGCCCAGCGACACAAGTCCCGCGAGCCTAGAATCTCCCTGGGCATAGCTGATCCCGGCTTTGATCGCGATCAGCAGAGCCAGAACGGCCAGCAGGCCCTCAGAGCGGAAGTCGTACTCGATCAGAGGGGCCACAAGGGGCGGGACGAGGGCGGCCTCCATCGATGGGGGCCTCCTCATCATCGAGAGGAATATCAGAGCGTAGGCGGCCAGCTCGGTGGCAAAGGCGACGGTGTAACCCAGCCTGACCAGGGGGAGCCTCCTGGCCGGCGGGACGGCCACTCCCGACAGGACGGCCACGGCTATCCTGACCTTGATGGCCCCGTGAATCAACATCCCTACGCCCAGTACCGAGAACCCCAGGTTGAGGGAGACCATCCGGGAGTCGTCCAGGATCTTGTAGGCCTTCAGGGAGTAGTAAGCCACGAAGAGGGCTGTAAGCGCGCTGAAGAACTCCGTGAACGCGTCAAAAACGAAGAACGCGTGCAGCCCCAACCCAGATGCACCCGGCGGGTGATCAGCTTTACCGTCTTCCTAATATCCCTTTTCCGCCACGCCCGACTGCCGCCCGGCCAGTGTGAGGTGGGACCCGTCGCAGGCGACCCCCGGGGTGTTCATGTGGTGGAGCCCCTCCCTGCAGGTGGCGAAGGTCATCCCGAGCTCGAGGGCCTCTCTCCTCACGATCTCCATCAGCCGGATCCTCTCGGACCTCGGCAGGTACACGTAGCCCCCAAACCTCTCGCCCCCCCGATAGGCCGATCTCAGCGCCTCTGCGGCCTCGGGGAGGGTCTGAAGGAGGCGCTTCATGCTGTCGGGCCTGGCCTTGTAGGTGGAAGAGACTACGTGAGAGGCGCCGGCGTTCCTCGCCGACCTCAGGATCTCCCTGATCCCCTCCGGGGAGTCGTTCACGCCCGGTATGATCGGGTCCAGCCTGAGCCCCACTGGGACCCCGGTCGCCGTCAGGGATGCCATGGCCTTGAACCTGTCCCCCGGCGACGAGGCCCCGGGCTCCAGCCTCGACGTCACGTCCTCGTTGGGCGTTGTAACGGTGAACATGACCGCCGCACGCCCACGAGAAAGCACGTCGGCGTCCCTGGCTACCAGACTTGACTTGGTCACCACGAGAACCTTCGCTCCGGCCCTGAGCAAGAGGTCTAGGGCCCGCCTCGTCAGCCCCAGCTCTCCCTCTGGAGGGGTGTAGGGGTCGGAGCTGAGGCTCATCGAGACGAGGGTGCCGGGCCGCAGGCGCTTTAGGTCGGAGATCAGCCGGGCGATGAGGTCTCTCTTGGGCCTAGGGTTGAAGGCGTCCCTCACGTAAGCGGTGATGTAGCAGTAGGCGCATCTGTGACCGCAGCCAGTGTAGGGGTTGAGCGTGAGCTGAGGCGGACAGGTGCACAGCGGGCTCTTCCAAGGGTCGAAGGGCCGAAGGACCCTCAACAATTGGCGAGATCGAGCCAGCCGTATTTAATACAGTTCTCGACCCT
>JAOZGN010000012.1 GCA_027491555.1 Thermoproteota archaeon | reverse complement strand
AGATGGTGCTCGTCACGTGGGAGTACTGCATGGTCGTTGCCGGGGTCACCCTGCTCATATCGGTCTTCACCAAGAGGAGCTTCCTGCCCATACTGGGCGTTCTAGGCTACTACTTCGGCGTTGCAATGGGCTCCAGCCTGCTGCCGACGATCATCCCCGGCGGAATGGGCAGGAGGGTGGCCGAGAGCCTCTTCTACCTCAACTTCGAGAACGACGCCAGGCTGGCGCTGACCCACTGGCTGAGCCGCTCCCTCCATGGAGCCGAGCTGGTGGGCTTCAGGCCAAGCCCGGAGACCGCCTTCCTATCGATGCACCTCACCCTGGTGTTGAGCGTCCTGCTCTCACTCCTGATCCTCGAGCACAGGGACCTCGACTGATCCACGAGGACGGCCGACCGCCCAATTCGAGACCGTCCATCGGGGCGCCCCCCGTCCCCGCAGCTGGGCGGGGCGGCTTCGAGACTTCTCCTCTCTCGAGTCCTTCAAGCCGGGATCCATCGGACCGCCCCTGGGGAGGAGGGCCCCTCACCCCCGCGCCAGAGACCTGGGGTCCACCCTCTCCAACCCATCTACGGCGTCGTACACCCGGTCGTAGCTGACTATCCTGTAACCCCCCTCCACGGCCACGGCGGCGTGAAGGCTGTCGAAGAACGTCAGCTCAGGGTACTCGGACCTGAGCCCGGCGGCCCTCGCGTGGTACCGAGGCTCGGGGGGCAGCGGTCGAAGGCCAGCCAGCCCCAGCAGGTTCCCGAGCGCCGAGAAGAAGGCCCCCTCGTCCCTGACCCCCAGCCTCCCGGCCCTGACCAGCAGGTCGAGCTCGACGAGCGCGTAGGGGGACAGGGCGGCCCCGCCGAGCGAGTACAGGGCCTCCCTGGACACCTCCCCCAGGGGGTCCCCCGGCAGTATCGCCGAGAGTATCAGGTCCGCCTCGACGAGTCGCCGCCCCACCTCCTCCTCACCTCGCCCAAGCCCTCCTCCTCGGCGGCCCTCCTGAGCCCCCTCAGCTCGGAGGCCACGCTCCCCGGCCCTCTTGTCACGAGCTCGCGGAGGTCGTCCACCGGATCTCTGACGGGTTCCAGCACGATCTTGCCCCCCTGGACTCTCATGAGGACGGCCCTGCCTATCCCGAGCTCCCTCCTGACCCTGGAGGGTATGAGCACACGCCCCCTCCTGTCCACCCTCAGCATCTCAACCATTTCTCCCACAGATTGATTTTCCCACTACCCGCAAATAAAAGTTCCCACATCACTGAGTGTCCCTTCCACCCAGCCCTTCATCTGACTGACTCCCTCGCCAACCCGCAGCCCACGTGAGTCGAGCATCCTCAAGGGGAATAGAGGGGCTCATGCAGAGAGACTCGAGGCGAGACGCCGGAGAGCGCAACTCAATCACAAAATAGACCGAGCAGACTAGCTCGATGTCCCCCTCCCCACTCGAATTGCTAACGCAGGTTCGATTCCTCAATCGACGACATATGCGCGCTCCGAGACGAGAGACGGATCCAAGATGTCATTGCGGCCAGAGCCAAGGCCGCCGGTCTCCCGCTTGAGGTAAGGGCCATCCTGAGATCGAGCCAGTATCCGGAAGTCGAGTTAGACCTCTCCGAGAGCGGCGGGAGGTTGGCAGTGGAGGTAAAGCTTGACTCGAGATTTTACTCGGGAATCGGTCAGGCCATAGCTCTAAGAGAACTCTACAGCATGGAGGCCGTAATCCTGCACATCATGCAGCATGTGGATGAGAAGACGGAGAGGGGCCCCCTAGAATTGCGCATCGATCAGGTTAAAGGTAATTCTAGTCGATAGGTCCGAAAGAAGGATAAAGGTGATCACCTAATGAAGGGCGGAAAAGTACTGGGGCTGTTCTCGGCTCTAGGTGGTGTGGGCAAGACAACGATCGCAGCCCTGACTGCGTGGTTTGCCAGGGAATCTGGCAGCAGAGTATTGGCTATCGACATGGATCTAGTATCTCGCTCTCCTGGCTTATAGTCAGAGATGAGAGAGTTCTATTCGAGCGGAAGAAAACGGGGAAGACCCTGTCTGACATGATAAACAGGATAACGGTGAACCAAGAGAGGGTCGACCTCCGGGAGTACGCGCTAGCCCACCCCTTTCCGTCGCCAAGGGACCTTGAGCTGGAGGCCTAGGTGCCAGACCTTGAGCTTATCAACGGGATCAACAGCCTGTGGTTCGGTTTCCGGGCTAGGAGAGAGTACATCCTCAAGGATTTCTTAGACACTCTGGAGGTCAAGAGCGAGTACGACCTGACTGTAGTAGACACGATACCATTCTACGACATGAAATACGCCGTGCTCACGCTTTACGCAGCTGACCGATGTCTGATCCCGCTCAGACCGACCATAATTGACGCTTACAGAACCACCGTGATGCTTAAGCAGCTTCCCTCCGTTGCTGGGGTTCCAGTCGAAGAGATAACCTCGAGGGTGGCGCTTGTCTTCAATATGGTGAGGAGGGGAACCAAACAGGCTAGAAGACTAGAGAGGTACTCTTCCTACATCAGGGATAACGTGTCCCATAGGCTCACGGTATTCTCCCATTACCTGCCGTACAAGGTGAGCTTCTCCCGACTTGGGGCAGAGGAAGAGCAGCGCGGTGACAGGGAGGACGTGAAGAGGGAATTTGAGGGCTTCTTCGAAGAGCTCAGAGAGTGAATTAGGGGGATCTAAGCCACAACTTTCCTGCTGCAGGTTGTGATGTCCACAATCAGGAGAATTTACCTAGCTCCGGCTGTGTAACTCATGACGCGGTGTCTGGACGCCAGCCCTTCTGAAATTTAGAGGAGAGCACGCCTCTCAAGAGTGGAGTGAACTTTTGATCGAGATGGCGCGCAGATGAGGGCTATTCAGAGGATATAAGGTGAGGATCTCTTGCGAGGGGGTTGGGGACATCGCTTTGAGGTCCTCTTGTCCTCAAATCACCCCCTCAAGGATGAGTACATAGGCGGTCGTCCGAGATGCGCGCCGTGGCAGGCCCAAGTCGCGCTATAGGTGGAGAAGCTGGAGCACTGCCATTCTTTGCGCCATCTTTAGCGTCGCCGCAAATTATCCGGGCCTGCCACGGCCTCCCAGCGCAGGTCTTGTAGGCAGCTGTGGGCCACCGCGCATCCGACTAGACCAAAGGACGGCCTTCTGCCCTTGTAGGTACAGATTTGCCTCCCCTGATGGCAGCGAGAAAGAGGTCTAGCAGATTTTCCGAATCGGCGGACAATCCATCCACTACGCGCAGAGGCCTGGCGCCCTCAGACTCTGTCAGGCGTCCCTTCTTGAAGAGGCCTTTGACCTCCACAGTGAGTCTCCTTTCCGAGACCTTGAAAAGATCCGCCCGATCGTAGTATATGACCGTCAAGACATCATGCGGGACGAGCCCCCCGAAGAATGTGGTGGAGGTTCTGCACCACGGGACAATGCCTCCAGCAACGAGTTTGATAAGGGGGTCGTTCAAGTCCATTGAGATCTCCCGGAGGGCCCGAACCAGCTTCCCGCAGTCCCACTTCACGGTCGCCGTGAAGTCTAGGGGAATAACATGAACCTCTCTCCACGGGGCCTCGAGAACCCTCCTCGCGGCAAGAGCATCTTTCCAGAAGTTGAACTCCGGAAAGGCCGCCAGGGCCCTTTGGCGAATGGATCCACCCATGATGAAGATTCTGGAGTAGAGGGGGCCGTTCACCTTCCTGAGGGCCTCCGCCAAATATGTCAATGGTGACATGGCGATGACATCCTCCCCCTCGGAGATGGCGCTCCTAAGGAAGTCAACCGCGGTCTCCTCACCTCGCACCGCCTTTGGGCTAGGGTAAACGGGTATGTCCTCACCGCTGGCCCGAGCCACAGACTCAGCTACCTGATATGCGTGCCTGGCGTCTGCGTTTCCTTCCACGGCCGCTATACCAGATATCCTTACCCCCCTCCTGATCAGATACAGGAGGGCCAGCACATCGTCTACATCACCTCGATATTTGCCCAGGCTTGGATCGCACAGAATGGCTACCATGTCCGAATACCTCCGGATACACCTCTATGGTGCGAGAGAACCTAGAGAACACCGCATCTCCTATAGAGAACCCAGTCAAGAGGCCGATCGGAGCTTCGGCTAGCCTGAAGTACACACTACTCCCCACCGACCTGGCTAATATCTCTAAGAAGACCTCTACGATCTCTGGAATTGTCAGCCAGGCGTAGAGAAATTCTATAGGGGAGTACCTAACGAGCAGCCTCCCCACGACGCGGTGCACCGTCTTGAAGATCGCCTCTCTTTGCGGCTGACTCCTCTGATTCTCCTCAGCAGACCGCATGATGACACGGAGCGTGTCACACCACACCCTCCCCGAGCGGCGCAGCATACCCCATACCAGTGCGGATAGGGGAAGCAGGATCCTCCCAAGCCGGGCGAAACCTAGGAGGCTTTCGGTGATTCCCCTGGCCTCAAGCCCCAGAACCTCCACGAGAGTCGCGTACAGGCTAGAGTAGGTCCCCCAAGGGATCAGCCACCCCACACTGAGAGAGGTCCAGGCCTTGGCGAGTTCGTCGTTGAGCTTGATCAGGTATGTCTCGACCGCTTCTTGGGCTCGCCAAGAGGATGTATCCTCTAAGAGAAAGCTTACTAGAATCTTAGACCAGAGGGAGGCCGCTAACGCGCAGTAGGCCGCGGAAACTGTCACGAGGTTAATCCACATGTCGTCCAGCATCCAGATAAGCTGGACGACCACCTCCTTGGCGCCCTCACCCCTAAAAACCCAAAGTTGGTAGTGGCTCATGAGGGCCTCTGAACCCATCAGAATCGCCCAGCTGACCGCCCAAACCCTAGGATCCAAGAAAAAGGCTGGCATCCTCCCGACCCGCGGACGTAGAGCTCCTAAAGATGAATCGTCTTGAGAGTGTGGGGCGAGGCTCGAAAGGAGCCTAGAGTAACCCACTATCCAGCGGGCGAGGTGATAGGCAGCGTAGGAGCCGGCCACGTAGCTGAACATCATCACATCAGGGAATGGCGGCATGCGTCTGAAAATATCTAGACCATCTGGAACAATGCCTGTCGGTATCTCCCTAGGATGGGAGGCATAGTAGATGTATTCACTCTGTTTTAGAAGCGAGATAGTTCTACTTAGTCCATAAGTCCAAATGTACCCGCCCATCTGAGCAAGGAACAGCGGAATAACCACTGAGAGCACCATAGCAACGTATGGTAGGTACGATCGTCCCTCCACGAGAGACCTCGGGAGAGAGCACTCAACTCTCCGGTAGAAGCCCTTAATTCGCTTGGAAAGCGCGAGAAAGGGGGTCAACCCGTCCAGCAGCGCTGCGTCAGCGTAGCTGACTGCGCGCACGTCGGCGGTCAGAACTCATAGGTTACAATAAAAGTGAACGCGCCTTTCGCTTTGCTGTGATGAAGTGCACAGCGCAGCCCTACTGTTCTCCAAATAAAACGGCCTGCCCACGCGCGTGACGCCCTTGCGCGGGGAATCGCGCAGCGATCGTTGCCTCCTCAAAGAGTTGAGCGGGTTTGTGGAATCTCGCTGAGTGCGGATTGGGGGAACTTAACGAGACCGGATTGCTGAGCGTCCAGCTCTAACTAGAACGGCTGTCTATCCTCTTCCAGCTGGATCTGTCTACGCCCCGACCTATCTCGTCTACTAAGAGACCTATGGCCACCCTGATCGCCGCGACTTCCTCCTCGGATCGGGCTTCGGGTGGCGGGGCGCCCCCAGCAGACTCGGCGGTGTATCTGGAGGGCAGTCTCGACGCCAAAGTGGCGGGGAAGATCGGGCCGAGCAGGATAGGCATAACCTCCTCCAAGTCCCTCTCAAACGCCCCATAACGATCCAAGAACTCCCATCTCAGGCGTACTCAGCCCTGAAGGGAGGCTAGTCTCATCAGGTTAGAGTCGACCTCAAAGATCCTAGCTGGGTGGAGCCTGGACAGGTTTTTAGGGAGATCCTGAGAACCCTGGATAGAGGCGACTCTGGAGGCGGACCCCCAAGACATACCTATCCACACGGATAAGTTTCAAGACCCACGGATTCGGTCGCCGAGGAGCCTCCCGGGAACGTCGGCCCACCTCAGCGCCTCCCTAGGCCTCGGGGCTTCTGGCGATCTGGCGAGCCTCAGGAGCTCCCCGTCCTCCGTCAGCAGGGCCGCGCTCCCGACGACGGCCGTCGCGTAGATCACCCTGTCGAAGTAGTCCGCCAGCCCGAACTCGAGGAGGAGCCTGTCTGCAACGGCCTCCACCTCCGGGCCGGTGAGTTCGGTGGCCGAGATCCTCTCGTCGGCCAGGATCGCGGCCAGGCCCCTGCGGTAGGCCGAGAGGAGCCTGTCGCGCCTGTCCGGGTGATCCCTGGCCAAGCTGAGCGAAATCCACTTGGCCTCCACGAGGGAGACGGGGTTGTACCCGACGCTCAACGTCTCCAGGAGCCTGGGGAACAGGGACTCGTACCTCGGGAGCCCCACGCCGACGCCGAATATGGGGAGG
>JAOZGN010000005.1 GCA_027491555.1 Thermoproteota archaeon | reverse complement strand
AGCTGGGCATAGACGTGGGCCACGTCGACCTGGTGATCCAGTACATGAGCCCAAGGCAGGCCACGAGGCTGGTCCAGAGGGTGGGCAGGAGCGGCCACAGGGTTGGGGAGGTGAGCAGGGGCGTCGTCGTGACGTCGGATGCGGACGAGTTTCTGGAGTCTCTGGTGATATGCCGGCGGGCCAAGAGCGGCGAGCTGGAGGTCCCAAAGATACCGCCCAAACCTCTTGATGTGGCCCTCCACCAGACAATCGGCCTCCTCTTGGAGTACAGGAGGCTCCCCACAGTGAGCGCCCTCTCCATCCTCAGGAGAGCTCACGCCTACGCCGGGCTCACAAGGGACGATCTCGTGGAGACGCTCAGGTACGTCTACTCGAGCTGGAACAGACCCCTGTGGCTTTCAGAGGATGGCGAGTTTCTCGCACTACCGCACAGGCGAGAAAACTCGTACCGCTACTACTTCGAGAACCTCTCGACCATACCGGACGAGCGCCGGTATCCCGTGGTCGAGGAGAGTTCGGGCCTCCTGATCGGCTATCTCGACGAGGCTTTCGTACTAGACGATCTGTATCCTGGCGTCAAGTTCGTGTTCAAGGGTTCCGTGTGGGTCTTCAGGAGGATAGAGGCTGGAAGGGTACTGGTGATCCGGGCCGACGACCCCACCGGCGCGATACCCAGTTGGGTTGGAGAGGACCTTCCCGTCCCGTTTGAGGTGGCCGTCGAGGTTGGCAGACTCAGGCGGCTTGCGGAGGAAGAGATCAGGTCCGCAGGGGTTGAAGAGGCCGCCCGGGCCATCCTGAGGGACTACCCCTTTGCCGACATGGGGGATGTGAAGAGGGCCATTCAGCCGATACGGGAGCACGTAAAGCTAGGAATCCCTGTGGGGACGGACAAGAGGGTGGTGATAGAAGGGTTCTCGAACTGCGTGGTGATTCACGCCTGCGCGGGTACACTCGTAAACAGAACCCTCTCCAGGCTGCTAGCCCAGGTGATGGTGGAGGAGATCGGGCTGGGCGTGCTTACCAACTCTGACCCATACCGGATAATCCTGAAGCCGGCCAGCGTGGAGGCCGTGAAGAGGGCGCTTCAATCCCTCCTCAAAAGAGACCTGATGGACCTCCTGCTCAGGACCCTCCCAAGGACCGGCAGGTTCGGCGTGAGGATCCTCCAGGTGGCGAAGAGGATGGGGCTGATCTCCAAGGCCGCGAGCCTGAGGGAGCTTAGCCTCAAGAAGATAGTAGAAGCGTACGAGGGCACGCCCATCTACAAGGAAGCGATATCGGAGTCTCTGACCAAGGATTACGACTTGGAAGGAGCCGAGAAGATTGTATCCACAATGGAATCCGGCGAGGTTCAGATGGCGACCGTAGTGAGAGATTCGCCCAGCCCGCTCGCTTGGCTGGGGCTGCGCCGATCCCAGTTCTTCTTGGAGATACTTCCGCCAGAGAGCCTCGACAGGATACTCCTGCAGGCGGCCAAGGCCAGGATTCTGGGAACGGATCTCGTGGTGGTCTGCCCGTTCTGCTGGTCTTGGTGGACGAGCGTGAAGGTGAAGACCCTCCTAGAGACCGACATGACGCTTACCTGCCCGTCCTGCGGATCCAGGGCGCTGGCCGCGTTCTCGGGCAGGTGGGCCTCCCGCGCGGTTCAAGCGGTCGAGGAGGCGAGGAAGAGGGGTAGACCAGCGGTCTCAGACTCAGAACTGGCTGACCGAGCCTTCCGGCTCGCCACGCTGACCGAAAGGTTTGGAAGCTTGGCCCTGGTGGCCGCCGCGACCAGGGATGTCGATCCAGAGGACCTCAGGGCTCTTTTGACCAATCACAGAGAGGCTGACGACAGGTTCTTCAGAGAACTTACCAAGCTGGAGTCGGAGTCTATCCGCAGGAGGTATCTGTGAGCGCCTTCAAGGTGCTGGAGCGGCCTCATACGTCCGTAGAGTTCTCTTGACTACGTAGAGGAAGAGCGCCGTTGCTCCCAAGGCGGCCGCCACCAAGGCGGCGGCCAGCCAGCCCGGAACTTCCCTCCCGTATGCGAATATGAAGGGGCCTATGATCACAAAGCCCCCTCCCGATCCTTCACCCTCCAGAGAGCCTAGTGCGAGGAGAAGGGTTCCAATGAAGACCATCGCCACACCCAGCAGGAACAGCGCCGCCCTGAAGAAGGCCTGCTGGATCTCCCTGCCGATCTCGATGTTCAAACTCTCCCCTACCCCCATGCCTCATCCCCCCGTCATCAGATACAGGGCCAAGAGAGTGACCGCCATGGCGAGCCCCGAGAGCACGAGCATCAAGAGCATCCCTTTCGTCAGGTTTCTGCCAAACACTATGGGTATGGGGCCTATCAGGATGATTCCTCCCACGACCTCCTCGGACCTGCCCCTCTCTTCCCCCCGTTCTGCCCTCTCTCGACCCGGGACGAGCAGGGAGATCATTATCAGCAGCAGGCCCACGACCATAATGAAGAGGCCGAGGGTCTGAACGGGATTCACCGGTTCATCACCTCCCGCACGCCGCCCTCAGCCTCTCCACGGCCCTCCTCTCCCCCAGGACCTTGATTACCTCCCCTGTCGTGAGCGTCATGTTTGGCTCGGGATAGGAGGCTCTGCCCTGTCGTCCGTACACCGCGACGATTGTCAGGTTGAACTCGTCTTGGACCTGGCTCACGGTCATGCCATTCACCCGCCCCCCAACCCTCACGGCGGCATAGACAGGCGCACCCTCCTCGAAGTACGGAGAGGACGGTTGAAGGCTCTCCAGGTCCGTTGCCGCTATTATCTCTGCTATCCGGTCACCCGCCCTCCCGTCACCGAAGGGATTTCCGGCCTTCCTAATTCTCCTCCTCCATGTGGACTTGTATAAGAAGTCCCTGACGGCCTTGACGATCCGCCCCGGGTGCGCGCCGACGATCAGTCCCCCTCCCATCTCTATGATCTCGGGCCTCTCTGTGTTGTCCCTCAGTATGGCGCAGGGGACCCCCAGCGTGAATGCCTCCTCCTGAACCCCCCCAGAGTCAGTGGCCACCGCCGTCGAGGCCGAGAGCAGGTTCAGGAAATCCAAATAGCCGAGGGGCTTCATCACCTTGATGTGGGGAGCCCTGACAAGGTCGTCCAAGAGCTTCCTCTCCCTCAGCACCCTCGCCGCGTGGGGGTGCAGGGGCCACACGATAAGGGCCTCATCAAGCTCGAGGAGGGCCTCCACTATCCCCGTTAGCCTCTCCGGACGGTCTAGGTTCTCCCTCCTGTGCACAGTCACCAAGAGGGTCAGCTTACTCGAATCAACCCGGAGCTTCCTGAGTATCTTGGACTTCTCCCTCGCAACCGGGAGCATGGTGTGAACCGCATCCACCACTGTGTTCCCAGTGAGCCTGACCTTGGAGGGAGGGATACCCTCGTTCAGCAGGTTCTCCACTGCCCTCGCCGTGGGGGCGAAGTTGAGGGCGGCCAGGTGGTCGGCGACCCTCCTGTTGATCTCCTCAGGCATGGTGAGGTCGAAGCTTCTCAGCCCCGCCTCCACGTGGAGGAACGGGATGCCTAGCTTGGTGCACGCTAGGGCCGTCCCAAGGACCGCGTTTGTGTCCCCCACCGCCAGGACCGCCTCGGGAAGAAACTCACCGAGCACCTCCTCGGCCCTCATCATGGTCTCGGCCGTCTGGTAGGCGTGACTGCCCGACCCGACGCCGAGCTCGGCCACCGGCTCGGGCAGCCTGAACTCGTCGAGGAACACCCTGCTGAGCTCCCTGTCGTAGTGCTGCCCGACGTGCACGAGGTCGACCGGGATACCCCTCCTCTTTAGGGAGTGTATCACCGGCGCCGCCTTGATGATCTCCGGCCGTGTGCCCACGAAGAATAGGAGGCTCCTGCCCATGTTCTCACGTCGGTGCCCGCGCCACCTTTTTTAAAGTCGGCGTGAACTCGCCCCCGGCGATCTCGGCCTCCAGCGCCTTGGCAGAGGAGGGAGAGAGGGGATCTACATGCTCATCCCGGAGCCCGTCAAGAAATTTTACGCATATACGTCCAAGAACCTCCGCAGGGACCTGGCGGAGGCGCTCGTCGAGTTTGACGAGGTCCACATGGAGCGACCCGAAGATGTTCCCGGGCTGAAGCCACCCTCAGAAGTCTCGACGGAGCACCTGAGGCTCTACTCAGAGCTCAAGAGGTCGGCCGAGAGGCTGATAGCCCACCTCGGGAAGGCGCCGGAGACCAAGTGGACCGGAGGGGACCTCTCACTCGAGGAGATGAGGGCCCTGCCCGACGAGGTCGACCGGGCAATAGGAGAGCTCCTCGAGATCCAGAGGGAACTGGACCTGGCGGCCGCGGCGAAGAGGACGCTCAAGGATCTCGAAAAGAGAAGGGTTGAGCTAGAGGGG
>JAOZGN010000030.1 GCA_027491555.1 Thermoproteota archaeon | reverse complement strand
ACACCCTGGTTGAGAACCCGCTGCACCCGTACACCAAGGCGCTCATAGCCGCCGTCCCTGAGCCCGAGCCCAGCATGAAAGACGTGATCAAGGAGATCCCCATCAAGGGAGAGGTCCCGAGCGCCGCTAACGTCCCGCCCGGCTGTAGGTTCCACCCGCGCTGCCCGTACAGGTTCGAGCCCTGCGACAAGGAGGAGCCGCCGTTCATAGAGGTCGAGCCGGGCCACTGGGTGGCCTGCCACCTGTACTCCAAGAGGTGAGGGGGCAATTTGAGACATCGCAGCCCCCCACCCACCATTTTCGCGCTCTCCGAGCCTCCTCCAATGGAAGCGATTGTTCCCCGAGCAGTCAGGCTGACCGTGCTGGGTCTGATCTTCCTCGTGATCGCCCTAGCCCTCTCCTTCGCCATGGTAATGGGTTGGAAGACCCCGGATTTCCCAAGCGTCATGGTGGCGTTTATGTCGGCTGTGGCGGGAACCGTCCTCAGCTACTTGGGTCTGTACGGGCTCCTAGCGAGACCTAGGCGCGCGTAAGACCAGGAGTTGGGGCCAGGCTAATCTAAATTAGAGGGCCTCCTCTTTTCTTTCCTTGGCTCTCAATATCCTCTCGGTGACCTTAGGTGGGAGAGCGACGTCCTCGACCCTCATTTCAGCCGGTCGCAGGACGACGAGTCCTTTCCCATCCTCAACGGATATCTCATACATCCTCAGGCTGTGGGCAGTCTGCCTCATCTTCTCGACCATGACGTACCTGCGCAGAACCCCGCCTCTCACAAACCTACGGAAGCGGATGATGCCGTCGGCGACGTGTTCTATCCCCCAGCCGAACGCCTCAGACGTGGTTATGGCGTACTGGCTGACCGCCAGGACCGTGAAGCCCCACCTAGACAGAACCTTCTTCACGTAGTAGCTGTACTTCCTCGCCATCGCCGGCTTGTCGAGCCAGAAGGCGCTCATACTGTCGATCACCAGCCTCGCCCTTCCGTATCCTAGAGCCTTCTTCGCCTTCAGGACGATCTCCACCAGGTCCTCAGGGTTGAGAGAGCGAAGCGACCACTGGTCGCTGGCCCTGCCCATGAGGGCGTCGATCACTATGGCCCTGCCCTCCTCGACGGCGCCCCTTAGGTCCATGTTGAACTGCTCGGCCTGGCTGAGTATCGACTCCCTGCTCTCCTCCGTCGTCACGTAGACTACCTTGTCTCCCTCCTTCACGCCCTGCCACGAGAAGTGCAGGCAGAATATGGTCTTTCCAGTCCCCGGCTCCCCCGTCACGGCCACGAGGAAGCCTCTGGGTATCCCACCGCTCAGCATACTGTCAATTCCCGGCACGCCCGTGCGCAGCCTCTCTACGGGCACCTTGGAATACCGCTCGGCTGGCCTCATAAAGGGCGCGGCTTAAGTGCTATCCGGCCCAAGGCTAGTCGACCAGGGATGCGTCGCCTGAGCCTTGAGGAGGCGGGCATGTTCCACGGACACCTGGGACCCTACTTAGCCCTAGGGTACTTGGCAGGTGAGCTGGCCGTCTCCCTCCTAGAGCCCCAGTCGGAACTTGACCTCACCGCCGCGGTGGAGCTCCCCCTGAGGAGGCCGGAGACTTGCTTCCTCGACGGCATTCAGTGCTCGTCCCGCTGCACGCTCGGGAAGCTCAACATAGAGGTCGCAGAGGCTCCTTACGGTGAAGGGATCTTCGCCGCGTTTCTGAACGTTAAGACGGGCGAGAGGCTGGAGATTGTGGTGAGAGAAGGGGTCCTGAAGACACTCCGGTCGATGGAGGGGAGCCTGAAGGAGGCAGTTGACTGGGTCCTCTCCCAGCCGGTGGATTCACTCTTAAGGATCCGTCGCTCAGAGGGATCAGATCAGAGTTAAACCTGTCCCGATTGGATCGCCTCGTGAGCTAACAAGATTCCGAGGGCTGTCTTCAGGTCACGAATCTGCCCCTCGCGTACCCTACGGACGGCGTCCTCCAAGGGCACTTTCACGATTTCAATGAACTCGTCCTCCTCTGCCTCGGGTTCAGCCTCTTCCAACTCCATCGCCAGGAAAATTGCTATCCTCTCGCTCCCATATCCTGGAACGGGATACCCCTCAAAGAGCTTGACCAGCTTCCCCGCCCTGAGGCCGGCCTCTTCTCTCAACTCTCTTGAAGCGCACTCCTCTAGGGTCTCTTCCTCCTCTCTGGTACCCGCCGGAATCTCCAAGAGATCCTCTCCCACAGCGTACCTCCACTGCCTCACTAGGTAGATCACCCCCTCCTTGACCGGGACGATGGCCGCGGCCCCCGGGTGCTCGACGAGCGGCCTCTTCCTCTCCCCCGCCCTCGTCTGGACGCTGACCGCTCTAACTCTGATCGGCCAGAGAACGAACTCGCCCTCCAGGCGCCCCTCACCGCCTCCGTCCACCTGATCTCACCTCCTCCACTGCCTTCAGGGCTTCGTTCACCAGTCGCTCGGCCTCCTCCCTGGTCTTGGACTCGGCGGTCACGCGTATCAGGGGCTGCGTGTTCGACGCCCGAATCAGCACCCACGAGCCTCCAAACCAAGCTTTCACTCCGTCTAGCCGATCTACTCTATCCGCCACCTCAACCATCCTCTCAGCGACCGCTTCTACGACCTCCCTCTTCCGCTCGTCTGGACACTCGACCGTGGCGGAGATCATGTGGTACCTAGGGAGAGAGTCTACCAGCGCGGAGAGGGGGCCCAGGCGGTCGACGACCTCGACCATCTTCAGCGCAGCGAACGTGGCGTCGTCCATCCCGCCGAGTTCTGAGAAGTACAGGTGCCCGCTCCGCTCCCCACCCAGGACGGCGCCAACCTCCAACATCTTCTCCTTGACGAACGCGCTGCCCACCCTCACCTCAACCGGGATTCCGCCGAACTCCTCCACCACATCCCTTACGACCGACGAGGACGAGACGTCGAAGACGACGGCTCCTCCTGGGTGGTCCTCCAGGTACATCTTGCTCAGGATGGCGAGAGCCTGGTCTCCCGTTAGCGCCCTCCCTCGGTCGTCCACGTAGGTAGACCTGTCGCCGTCGCCGTCGAATGCCACCCCCAGCTCGTAGTTCCCTCCTAGGACCTCGTCGACTAGCTCGCCAAGGTGCTCCGGCAGAGGTTCCGGCGGGTGGGAGGGGAACCTCCCGTCGATCTCTCCGTTCAGGACCCTGACGTGGCAGCCAACTCGCCTCAACGCCTCCGGAGCGGTGAGCGCAGCTACCCCGTTGGACGCGTCCACCGCAACCCTGTGTTCGCCCTCGATGGACGTGAGCTGAGTGACCTCATCAATGTAGTCCCCTACGATCTCAAGCTCTCTTCTAGAGCCCTTCTCCTCGGATCTCAAATCACGAGGATCGGAGAACGCGAGCTTTTCAACATCCTCCAGTCCAAACCCGCGAGCTATCGGCTTTGCATCCCTCCCAACGAGCTTGAAGCCGTTCCACTCGGGAGGATTGTGGCTGGCCGTCACCATGACGCCACCTCCAGCCCCAAGCCGCCTGACGGCCCAGTAGAGCGTCGGCGTGGGTACCCGTCCTACGTCTAGGACGGCGCAGCCAGCATCTAGGAGCCCCTCCGCTATGCCGGAGGCCAGCCCGGGGGAGGACAGTCGGCCGTCCCTGCCGACCACCACGTCGCCGCATCCGAGGTACCTGCCGAAGGCCAGCCCGACTCTGTAAGCTCCTCTCTCATCTAGATCTCTACCATAGAACCCCCTAATATCATACTCACGGAAGCACGTACGCGCGAGTAGACCCTCACCTTCCATAACGCCTCTGCCTCCTCTGAAAGTCCCTGATGGCTCTGAGAAAGTCTATCTTCCTCAGGGCTGGCAGGTAAGCCTCCATAAAATAAAACTCCGAATACGCCGAATGCCACAAGAGAAAGTTGCTTATACGCTCTTCCCCGGAGGTCCTAATGATTAGATCCGGATCCGGGACATCCGGGAGATAAAGAAACTTCTTGAAGGTCTCTTCATCTATTTCGTCAGGGCTAAGCAGACCTGCTTTGACCTTCTTGGCGATCTCTCTTACTGCGTCGATTATCTCGGCCCTTCCACCGTAGGCGAGGGCTACATTAACTGTCCGCTCGCCAAACTCTCTTGTGGCCCGCTCTAGCCGCCTGGCCGCCTCCCTGAGGTCCTCGGGCAAGAGGTCCAGCCTGCCGATGAACCTCACCCGAACCCCCCTCCTCTTGAGGTCTTCAAGCTCGGTCGTGAGCCTGTCTATCTCCTCCTGGATGACTGACAGAACGGCTCTAACCTGCTCTGGGGGCCTGGAGAAGTTCTCAGTCGAGAAGGCGAAGAGGGTGACGTGCTTGACGCCGATCTCGTCGCACCACTCCAGTATCTCCCTCACCTTGGCGGCCCCCAGCCTGTAGCCGTCCACGATGTCGAGCCCCATCGATCTGGCGAATCTCCTGTTACCGTCTAGGATTATCCCAATGTGCTCCGGAATGATGCCCTCCCGAACCTTTCGGGAGAGGTACCGCTCGTACACGGGGATCTGTATCTTCCCCAGCAGGGAGTAGACCAGGTCCCCTAGCCTGACCGCGAGCGACCTACTCCGGGCCTCCGCGATGGGGCCTCACCTCTGGAGGATCCTCAGAGCTTGCTAAGCGCGGTCTCCAGCTGATCTCTTGGGATCTCAAACTCGACCATGACGATTCCCTCACCCGAGTAGGAGCCAGCGGGCGTCAGGCTTACCCCTTCGAATGAGGAGAGGTTGGATACAGCACGCTCAAGGATTTCGGGACTCAACTCACCCATTCCCTCGACGGTCGCCGCGGCCCTTAGCCAGACCTTACCGTCCCCCTCGCTAATCCCCAGCATTAGGACAACCTTTCTGGCCTGGACGCCCAAGAAATCGCCTCCCCCCACCTTAAACTTCAGGCGCCTGAGCCCCGAAGACGTCAAGACGAATGCCTTCCTCATCCCCTCATCGTCAAACAGCCTCTCGCCCTCAGAAAGCGACAGAAGCAACTCTAAAGCAGACTTGGCCTCCTTGGGCGAGCCCCACACGAGAATCATCAGGTCGTCCCTGAAGGCCGCTAGGGAGGCATAATCTCTGTCCCTCTTTCCGTCAGGCATGCGACCGACAGCGAAGAAGACTGTGAATCCGGCGTGCCTGTATCTCAGTGTCCCACTAACGGCCATCGCCTTATAGAGCCGCCTTGCGCTCTGATTCTTCAAGAGGTATATCGTCGCCCGGGTGGGGATGGGAGAGTCGCAATCGGAGAGGCAGCCGCCAGGCGGGAGAACGAGCACTTCTACATCCTTCGGGGCGAAGGTTGCTCCTCTGACGCCGAGGAGCTGTATGCTCGGCCCCGAGAGGTGCTTTGCAAGCTCGGGCTCCTCGGCCCACTCTCCAAGGCAGAGGGCGGTCACGTGATCCCAACCTATTGGGATGACATCCATCCACGGCGGGGGCTCGAACGTGTATTCCTCGAGCGGATTGTTCCTAAGTCGCGGGTAGAGGAGCGCTATAGAGGCGACAGCTACCGCGATCAGCGCCAGGGCCGCGACTCTCCTCATCATGCTCAGACGAGAGTCGCCTTGGGATTATTTAAGGAAGATTTTGCGTTCTCCGTGCGGCGCTTCTGCCACGTTTGTACCTTTCAAAGTATTTATCTCGCACCCGAGTGGTCCCGCGACGGAGATGGGGCGCCCGTGGCACGCAATGACCATCGAAGAGGTCTTGAGAGAGCTGAGAACATCTCTAACCGGTCTCTCCACTCACGAGGCACAGTCTAGGCTTCAGGAGTACGGCCCCAACGAGCTTGAGGAGACCAAGAAGAGGGGCGTGGTGGAGGTATTCGTAGAGCAGTTTAAGAGTGTCTTAGTGGCCCTCCTTATCTTTGCAGCCATATTCAGCCTCCTCATCAAGGAGTACATAGACGCTTCCGCCATAATCGCAATTCTGATAGTTAACTCGATCCTGGGAACGATCCAAGAGTACAGGGCAGAGCGGGCTCTCGAGGCCCTGAAGAGACTCGCCGCGCCGAAGGCGACCGTGATCAGGGACGGAGTGCAGGTGAAGATTGCCTCCACAGAGGTCGTTCCCGGAGACGTAATCGTCCTCCAGGCAGGCGATAGGGTTCCAGCCGATGCGAGGCTCATTGAGAGCGTAAACCTGAAGATGGACGAGTCAATTCTCACCGGGGAATCTGTTCCCGTCGAGAAGCTCGCGGACCTGGTGCTGGAGAAGAACACCCCCTTGCCAGAGAGGAGGAACATGGTGTACTCCTCCACCATCGTCGCCTACGGGCGCGGCAAGGCGGTAGTTGTGGGAACCGGAATGAACACGGAGATAGGCAGGATTGCGGCCATGGTGCAGGCAGAGGAGAGAGAGGAGACTCCCCTCCAGAGAAGGCTAGACAGCTTTGGAAAGAAGTTAGGGGCTTTTATACTCCTCCTGACTGCCCTTGTCACCGTCGAGGGGATCTACGAGCTGGGCGGGCTCGAGAGTCTGTCTGTCTTAGAGGAGGTCGTGCTGACTGGGATCAGCTTGGCCGTCTCTGCCGTTCCTGAAGGTCTCCCAGCTGTCGTCACGGTGGCCCTCGCCATAGGAGTCCAGAGAATGGCCGCAAGGAACGCCATAGTCCGAAGGCTGGCCGCCGTTGAGACCTTGGGCAGCGCTACGGTCATCGCCACAGACAAGACCGGCACAATAACGATGAACGAGATGACGGTCAGGCAGATTTGGGTGTCGGGGAAGCTCGTGGACGCTAGCTACCTGGAGGTTTCCAAAGCGTCTGAGATAAGCCTGCGTTCTCCGGTCGACGCTCTGGTGAAGGGATCGGCCCTCTGCAACGACTCGGATATCGAAGAGCGCGATGGGGAGGTCGTGAGGGTTGGGGACCCCACTGAGTTGGCGCTTCTATCGCTGGCCCTAGATACTGGAGTCGATCACAGGGAGCTCAGGCGGGCCCACCCGCGAATAGCTGAGGTCCCATTCGACTCGGCGAGGAAGAGGATGACCACCTTCCACTCCGCGGGCGACGAGGTCCTAGCCTTCATGAAAGGTGCTCCCGAGGTCGTCCTGTCCCTGTGCGACAGAGTCCTCTGGGAGGGCGGCGAGATCAGGGAGCTTGACGATGAGCTCAGAGCCCAGATAATAGAGGTCACCAGGGAGATGGCGGCCAGGGCCCTCAGGGTCTTGGCGATTGCATACAAGAGGATTCCCGAGGGAGAGGAGCTGGGGGCCCACCAGGAGTCCGGTATGGTGTTCGTGGGCCTCATGGGAATGATGGACCCTCCAAGGCCGGAGGTTCCGGAGGCGGTGGAGAAGGCGAAGAGAGCCGGGATTAGGATCGTGATGGTTACGGGCGACCACGCACTCACGGCTGCGGCCGTCGCGAGGGAAGTCGGTATCGACGACTCGGGCAGGGTCGTCAATGGGTGGGAACTTGACTCAATGAGCGACGAGGAACTCCAGGAGGTTGTCAAGGTGGTATCGATCTTTGCTAGGGTGAGCCCTGAGCACAAGCTCCGGATACTGAAGGCCCTGAAGGCCAACGGCAACATCGTGGCCATGACTGGAGACGGGGTGAACGACGCCCCAGCGGTCAAGAGGGCGGACATAGGCATAGCAATGGGTATCAGGGGATCTGACGTGACGAGAGAGGCTGCAGACATGGTTCTGACGGACGACAACTTTGCGACGATCGTGAACGCCATAGAGGAGGGCCGGAGGATCTACGAGAACATCCGGAAGTTCATCAGGCTCCTCCTGTCGGCGAACTGGGACGAGATCATGGTTGTCTCCACCGCGGCGTTTCTAGACCTCCCCCTGCCCTTCCTCCCGCTCCAGATACTCTGGCTCAACCTCCTAACGGACGGCCTCCCGGCCATGGCCCTTGGCCTGGACCCACCCGACGAAGACGTGATGGAGAGGCATCCCAGGGATCCGAACGAGGAGATCTACCACGGCATGCTCTGGTACATCACCGTGGCTGCGATGATCGCGGCGTTCGCATCTCTGGTCCCGTTCTGGCTTGAGCTGAGGGTCACCGGGGATGTGGCCCGCGCGAGGACACTGGCCTTCACAATAGCCGTCGTCTTTGAGCTGTTCCTCGCTCTGAACTGCAGATCTCCCAGGAAATACGTCTACACGTCTTGGTCTTCCCTCACAGCCAACAGAGCCCTGCTGCTGGCCGTCACATCTTCCTTCGTCCTCCAGCTGGCGGTGATCTACCTGCCCCCGCTGCAGGTAGTGTTCAAGACGGCTCCACTGAATCTCAGGGATTGGGGCCTAGTGTTGATCGGTGCGTCCGGCGGCATCCTCCTGTACCCGGGGCTCCTCGAGAGGGAGTGAGGAGCCGATATGGTGAGGGAGTACGACTACCTCGCGGTCGGACACCTGACGCTAGACGAGCTCGGCGGGGGGAAAGTGAGGATAGGCGGCGCCGTCGCCTACGGCTCAGCCTTCATCGCCGGTCTGGGTCTATCCGCCGGCGTGGTGTCCGTCGTCGGGAAGGATTTCTCAGATAACATGCTGAGGTGGCTCAAGGGACTTGGCGTAGACCTCTCCGGCCTGAGGGTTAGCGAGGGTCTGAGTACGAGGTTCAGGGTTATTCCCGGGCCTAAGAGGGTGATCGCCTCCCTCATCTCTAAGGCCCACCCCATATCGGTCGCCGACGTCGCGCCGTTTCGTGCGAAGATCGCTCATCTGGGTCCAGTGGCCGGTGAGTTCTCGAGGGAAGTGGTGCTCCAGTCTGCCTCCTCGTGCGGGGTTCTCGTGGTGGATCTTCAGGGATTTCTCAGGAGGTTTGGTCCCTTCGGCCGAGTGACGCTAACCCGAGAAGGGCTGAGTTCGCTTGAGGGAATTCGCGCGGTCGTCCACGCCAACGAGTTGGAGGCCAGCGAGGCCACCGGCCTGACCGATCCGGTGCTGGCGGCTAGGGCTCTCTCCAGACGGTTCGGGACGGCGGCGATCACGCTAGGAGAGGAGGGGGCGGTTTTAGCGGGTCCAGACGAGGTAGTCGTCGTCAGACCTCCGGCGGTCGAAGCGGTGGACGATGTGGGCGCCGGGGACGTCTTCTCTGCCGCGCTCGGGGTGGCCTTTGCCAACGAGATGCGCATCGAGGAGGCGGCCAGGCTTGCGGTAGCGGCCGCTGCGGCCTCAACGGGGTTCGCCGGCCCACATCCAATTCCCCGGGAGCTAATACAGAGGCTTGAGCGTGGAGTTCGGGTCAGCCACGTGTACTATTAGCCAGATTTTGGGACCTCTACCTTCACGGCTAGGATGTCGACTTGACCGGCCCACCTTTCCCTTACCCCGACCACGCGCATACCCAGCGACTCCAGCTCTTCTACCAAGCGGTCCACCGCGAGAAAGTCTGAGTAGAGTCCTATTAGTCTCTCCATCCTGCCCAGGATCCGAGTAGAGGCTCTAGATCCATCAAAGTCGTAGATCCCCAGCACTCCGCCGACCTTGAGGATTCTCGCTGCCTCTCTAAGGGCCCCCATCGGCTCGGGTATATGGTGGAGCGAGTCGAAGAATATCACGAAGTCTGCCACCTCCTCCCTCAGGGGCAGTCTCTTGGCGTCGGCTCTCACCACTGAAACGTTTGGTCTCCCGTTGAGGCGTCTCTGCGCAGATGAGGCCATCTCCCTGTCTATCTCAACGAGGATGAGATGACCCACTCTGTAAGCTATCAGCTCCGCAGAGAGGCCGTACCCGGCCCCCACATCGACGCCGACCGCCCCGGGACCGACCATGCTGATGAGTTCGGCGACGGGCCTGTAGACGCTCCTGAGTCCTAGGGAGTAGATGATCCTGTACGCGAGCGGGGTTCTCCTTTCCTCTTCGCCCATCCAATCTCGGCCGTCTGGAGGTGCAAATTACTTTAACCGTGCCTTGGCCAACCGCTCCGTGCGAGATCTCAAGAACCTCATAGTGCGCAAGACGATACACGCCGTCATGGCCCTGAGCCTTGCCGCGCCGGCTGTGATCCTTCCCAAACTACCGGAAACTCTATTTCTCTTCCACCGACCGTCTCCGGCCGAAGTTTACGGCCTCCTGATGATCGCCGCCGCCTGGATCAACGCGCTGAGGGTCAAGGGACCTGCCATAGAGGTGACCCCAGAGGAGCTTGAGAGGATACTGCAGAAGACACCCGGCGGTCAGAGTGTGGACGCGGTGGTCAAGTGGCTGGATTCCAAGATCCGTCAGCTGGAGAGGGAGTACGAGAGGAGGGCCGGGTGGGTCGGCCTGATGTACGGAGTCATAGGCGTGGGAGTCTCCTACTTCCTCTTCGGCTGGAACTTCCTATGGGGGGTTGCGGCGCTGGCCACCACGGACGTCGCCTCCGCCGTCGTGGGGGCATATGCGGGGAGGCTGAGGATGCCCTTCGCGTCCACCTCCACGGTTGAGGGTACGGTCGCCGGATTTTTCGCGATCCTCCCTGTGGCACTCGCCTTCAGGGATCCCGTAAGCGCCGCTCTGCTCTCCGCCGCGGCGGCCCTGTCGGAGGCCTATGGGGTAGAGGACAACCTCGAGGTGCCCTTCGTCGTCTCGGGCCTCGCCTGGCTCATGCCCCACCTGGGAGTAGGAGTTCCTTGATGAACCTCTTGAGCGCAGCCACGTCCTCCAGGTAGACGAACTCCAGCGGGGCGTGTATGTTGTTGTCCACTCTGATGGCCCCTATGGCGACTGTTGGGATCCCCCTGGAGGCAAAGAGGTAGCCATCGTTGCCGCCTAGCTCTGCGGCCATCTCCATTCTGCCCATCGCCCTCTCCATGGCGTCGAGGGCCTCCCTCACGAACGGGTGATCGGGCGGGGTCATCCAACCCGTGTTCACCTCCCCCACGAGCTCCATCGACACCTCGAGGCCTAGCCTGGCCGCGGCGTCCGTCAGGAAGGACCTCAGCTCTTCGAGCGCCCGCTCTGGATCCTCTCCCGGCACGATCCTCATGTCGAACCCGAGCCTGGCCTCGCTCGGCACGGCGTTGTGCTTCTCTCCGGCTCGCAGCATCGTGACGGTGAACCTCCCCCACACCTTCTTCACGGGGGAGTCGGGGGGGCTCGGGAGGTCGGAGAGCCTCAGGGCCCTGTGCCTGGAGAAGTTCTCCAGCTCGCAGATCAGCCTGACCAGCCCGTAGACCGGGTTATTCGTCTTGTGCGGGTATCCAGCGTGCCCCCCCTTGCCCCTGACGGTTATCCAACCGTCGGCCACCCCGCTCGCGCCCACGCTGAGGTGCTCGATGGCGGCGTCCAGGATCACCGCAGCGTCCCCTGTGATTCCGGCCCCCTCCACGACCTCCCTTATCCCCGCGCCGCCGACCTCCTCGTCCCCCACCACGATGGCGAGCGGATTGTACCTCAGCCCACGGTCCCCGCCGCGCTCGACGATCTCCCTGAGGGCGCCCAGCGTGGCCGCTATGGCAGACTTGTCGTCGGCCGCCCCCCTCCCGTACAGCCGCCCATCCACCACCACGGGCTCGAAGGGATTGATCTCCGTGCCGTCTAGGACCCATGGCCCCTTGGCCGGGACCACGTCGTAGTGGCTTACAAGCGCGAGGTCCCTGTCGGCGCCGACGTCAAGCCTCGCCACCACGTTTGGGACCTCCTCCCCAACGATCTCAACGCTCAGGCCGAGCTCCCTGAAGTACCCGGCCACCAGCTCGGCAGCCTCACTGTAGTTCTTCCTCTCGGTGGCGTCTGTGTCAAGGGCGACCAGGCGCTTGAGGACCTCAACCTCCCACTCCACGAGGCCCACCCGAACGTGCTCAGAGGTTCAGGTTAATAGACTGACGAGGGAGTAGGCGGGATGTCCGCGCGGGTGGCGCTCATCGGGGCCGGGGTGACATCGAGGGTAGTGGCGATCTCGCTAGCCAGGGACGATCTCGCCACCTGGGTGGGCGAGCTGCTGATAGCGGATAAGGACCCAGAGGCCGCCAAGAGAGCCGCAGAGGAGTCCCAGGCCCTTACGAGGTCGAAGCAGGTCTCGTGGACCCAGCTCGACGCGCGAGACGTGGACGCGGTCGCCCGCCTGGTCAGGGGGTACGACGTCCTGATCAACGGGGCAATCTTCAAGGTGATCCCGCCCCTCACGAAGGCGGCCTTAGAGGCGCGAGTCCCCTACATTGACTTCGGGTCAGACAGGGAGACGCTCCAATGGCAGCTCTCCTTGAGCGAGGACTTCCGGCGAGTCGGGGTACCGGCCCTCCCCGCGATGGGCGGTTCGCCCGGCCTGATCAACGTCCTCGCGAGGCTGGCCGTTGACCAGCTAGATGAGGTCCGTGAAATCCGCATGAGAGAGGGCTGGATCGACCGGGTGGACTACGAGGCCCTGGGGATTCCACTCCCGGTGCCCTACTCCTTCGAGACGATTCTGGACGAGTTCGTCTACGGGGGTGAAGTGTGGACCGCCGAGGGGCCGAGGCCCACGCCGCCCCTGGGTGGCAGGGAGGAGTTTGAGTTCCCCGAGCCAGTGGGGAGGCAGCCTTGCTACTACGTCGATCACCCTGAGACGTGGAGCCTCGGGGAGACCTTCAGAGACCGCGGGCTCCAACTGGTCGACTACAAACTCTCGTTTCCGGATGACCTCCTCGAGAAGTACGGTCTCTTGGTAAGGCTGGGGTTCGCCTCCGAGGATCCTCTTGATCTCCCGGGGTGCGGAAGGTCTCCTATGGAGATCATGGAGTACCTAGTCAACAGGACCATCCAGGGGAAATCCTGGACCCCTGACGACGTAGACGTGATGGTCGTCACGGCCGTGGGGTCAATCTCAGATCGGCCAGCCACGGTCGTTGTCACCGCATCGGCCGAGTCTTGGACGAGACCTCCGGCGTCGGCCCACGGCATCTTGGTGGCCGCCCCAGCGATAACGGCCGCCAGGATGTTGGTAGAGGGAGAACTGAAGCCTGGAGTTCACCTCCCCGAGCGCGCCATAGACCCGGAGCCCTTCCTCCGAGAGGTGGCCAGGTTCGGAGTCTCAGTGGACCTCACCGTGACCACGAAGAGACTCTCCTTCCAGCGCGAGGAGTAGGGTCGTCCCGAGCCGAAAAATCATTTTACTTAGGAGCCGTTGGAGAGCCCTGTGCCGACGGAGAGGCTGTACTACCAAGATCAGTACTTGAAGGAGTTCACCGCAATGGTCGCCTCGGTGGAGGAGCTCCCGGACGGCAAGGTAGGGGCGGTGCTGGACAGGACCGCCTTCTACCCCGAGGGCGGCGGACAGCCAGCTGACACGGGGGTTCTGGAGGGCCCCTCCGGCAAGCTCAAGGTCGTCTGGGCGGAGAATAGGGGAGGGGACGTGCTTCACATTGGCGAGGTCGAGGGGTCCTTCTCCCCGGGTGATGAGGTTAGGGGAGTGCTGGACTGGGAGAGGCGGTTCGCCATAATGAGGACGCACACGGCAGCACACGTGCTAATGCACGCGGTCGATCGACTTTTCGGCCGAACGGCGCTGGCCGGCAGCGGCCTGAGTGTGGGCTCTGGCCGGCTCGACTTCGCGGCGAAGATAACACGAGATCAGCTCCCCGCGATAGAGGAGGAGGCCAATAGAATAGTCCAGATGGACGCGGAGGTCAGGGCCAACGTGCTGCCGAGGGACAAGGCAGAGGAACTCCTAGCGAGATACGGCGCGGGCCTGGGACCCGCTCAGGAGGGGATGGAAGAGATCAGGATCGTGGAGATCGTGGGCGTGGGCGCGGACCCCTGCGGCGGGACTCACGTCGCGAGGACCGGGGAGATAGGAGGCATCAAGATCCTCAAGAGGAAGAGCAAGGGCAAGGGTGTGGTGAGGCTGGAGTACGCGGTCTCCGGGTTCTATTGAGGCCCCTGGGTGTGCCTATTGCGTCCGCGGCGGGGTGTCGCGCTGGCAATCGCGCTGATGGCTCTGGTTCCGCTGATTGTGGCCGAGGCTCAGGCCGAGCCGACCCCCTGCAGGGTCACCCTGTACGAGGACGGGTGGGCCCTCGTCTCTGTGAACTGGAGCTCCGAGGGGTTCGTGAGCGCGATACCCCTGCTACCCGGGGCCGAGTCCCTCCTCGTCTCGGACAACGCGGGCGTTCCTCTGGGCTACAACGTCTCAGAAGGGATCCTCCTGGTGTGGGAGGTCTCGGACTTCGTCAACGTCACATACGAGACCCAGGCCATAACTGCCAAGGAGGGAGACGTCTGGACGGTGAACTTGAGCGTCGACCTGGGTACCTGCGAGATCCGACTCCCGAAGGGCTCGCTCCTAGTCGGAATGTCTGAGCTGCCCTCCGCGGTCACCTCGGTGGACAACAGGACAATAGTCTTCATGGAGACCCCCTGTTGGGTCTCCTACGTCCTCCTGGCGAGATCTCACGGACCACAGCCGGAGAGGGAGCTGAGATACCTCTGGGTCGGGATCGCGGCCGCCGGGGCCGTCGTGGCGGCCGTTATAGCACTCTTCCTCCGGGCGCGAGGGAGGAGGACCTCCGGAGAGAGGCCCCCGCTCTCGTACGACGACATAGCCCTCCTCAGGAAGCTGGACCAGATGGGCGGATCTGCCTACCTGTCCGAGCTTAGGGCTGCCCTCGAGATGCCCAAGACTACGATCTGGCGCAGGGCTAGGAGGCTGAGCGAGGGGGGCTTCATCGAGATGGAGAAGACCCCGAGGGGGAGCATCCTCAGGATCACTGAGGAGGGCAGGAGGGTGATCTCCTGACCACAGGCGTCAGGCTCACGAAGATCAGGCTGAAGAACTTCAAGTCCTTCCGCAGCGCCGCCATAGAGTTCCCCTCCGACTTGACCGCCATCACCGGGCCCAACGGCTCGGGCAAGTCCAACGTGATGGAGGCAGTCATGTTTGCCATGGGCGCCAGGGGCAGCTGGCTCAGGTCCCAGGGGCTCAGGGGTCTAATCAGGAAGGGGGCCACCAGCTGCTCCGTCGAGCTGATCCTCAGGCACCCGGGCGGGGCGCTGAGGCTCGAGAGGAGGATAACGAGATCCGGAGGATCCTACAGGCTCAACGGAAAGTTGGCGTCCGCCAACGAGGTCAGAGACGCCCTAGCGGAGCTCGGCCTCAGGGCCGATGGACACAACTTCGTTAGCCAGGGCGAGGTCACCGCGGTAATCGAGTCGACCCCCAGGGAGAGGGCCGCCCTGATCCTCGAGATCAGCGGGATTGAGGAGTTCGAGAGGAAGAGAGAGGAGACCCTGAGAGAGTTAGAGCGAGTGGAGGAGCGCATCAGGGTACTCAGAGCGCTTCAGAGGGACAGACTGGACAGGCTGGAGTTCCTGAGGAGGAGGGCGGAGGCGTACCGCGAGAGGGAAGAGTTGGAGCGCAGACTGGCCTCCCTGGAAAAGGCGGTCCTCCTGAGGAGGATAGAAAGGGCTGAGAGGGCCCTAGAAGAGCTTCAACCCCCCGAGGCCCCCGCCATATCTGAGGAGGAGATTGAGGAGATGAAGAGGGAGGTCAGGCGAGCTGAATCAGAACTCAGGAAGCTGGAGGGCTCGGAAGAGCTCAAGAGAGCTAGGGAGGCCGCCACAATCAAGACGCGCATATTGACTCTTCGGGAGAGGCTTAGGTCGCTGGATGCGGAGCTAGAGGGAGTAAGAACCCTCTTGGCGACTATGGGGGCCTCTTCGCCGCCGAAGTCCGTGACGAGCCATCCGGATTACGTGGGGATAGTCGCGGAACTCGTCAGGCCTGTGGAAGGCTACGAGATAGCGTACAGGGCGGTCGCCGGGGCGAGGGTTGGCGACGTGGTGGTCAGGACCCTGGAGGCCGGGCTCGAGATAGTGAAGTCCCTCAGAGACGCGCGCCTGAACCGGAGGATAAGGGTGCTCCCGCTCGACGTCTTGAGGCCCCCGAGACCTGTAGATCCACCTGAGTACTCCCTCGGGCTGCTCAGGGACTATGTCCTAGCAGAGCCGGGGATGGAGGGGCTCGTGGGGGCAATAGTCGGGAACGCCGTGCTTGTGGAGGACCTAGATTCTGTCCCCAAGTCTGACGTTGGCAAGTACCGCTTCGTCAGCCTGCACGGTGAGATCCTCGAGAGGGACGGCAGCATTCTGTCCTCTCCCCCCTCCCCCGCGCAGGAGAGGCGCCTCAAGAGGAGGCTGGAAGAGCTGCTGGAGGAGCGGGAGAGGGTCAGAGAGAAGCTCGAGGAGCTTGAGGCTAGGGCGCGGGAGCTCCCACCGCCGGAGCGTGCGCAGGAGGTTGAGGAGGTCCTGAGAGAGGTAAGGAAGAGGATAGATGAGCTCAGAACCGAGCTAGAGAGGGCCATGAGTTCGAGGCTGGCCTACGAGCGTAGGATGCGCGCCGTCGCCGAGGAGAAGGGGAAGCTGTCCCAGAGACTCGAGGAGCTTAGGGCAAGGCTTGAGAGCCTGGAGGGCGTGGAGCCAGCCGAGTCCGACGACCCCGAGTCGGAGTACGCCGCCGTGGCGGCCAGGCTTAGGACCATTCCGCTGGTCGGGCCCGACGTGTTGGAGGAGCTGAGGAGGGAGGAAGCGAAGGCCCGAGAGATGGATGAGACACTGGCCCAGCTGGAAGAGGCGAGGGCCTCGATAGAGAGAGCCCTCGACGAGATAGCCAAAGAAAGGGACAGGGTCCTGAGGGAGACCGTTGAGAAGGTGTCGAAGGCGTTCAACGATGCCATTGGAGAGATGTTCGGCGGAGAGGGCGAAGTCTGGCTGTCGGGCGAGTGGCCGAGACTGGAGCTCGAGGTCAGGGTTAACCTCCCGGAGAAGGGAGAGGTTCCGATGGAGGCGCTCTCAGGCGGAGAGAAGTCTCTCACGGCCCTGGCCTTCATATACGCCCTCCAGAGCGTCAGACCGAGCCCCCTCTACTTCTTCGACGAGGCGGACATGATGCTGGACGGCAGGAACTGCAAGAGGTACGCAGCCCTGCTGAGGAGGATGGTGACCAGGGGATCTCAGGTGATCATAATCTCCCTCAAGAAGGACACCCTGGAGGAGGCGGACGCCATACTAGGCGTGAGAATGGTGAACGGTGAGTCGAAGGTCGTGGGCGTGAGGCTCGATGAGTTCGATCGCGTCGCAGATACTACGGAAGGTTGAGGGCGTCCTATCCGAATTCCGCCGGACTCGGGACATGTCCTGGGCTGCCAGGACCCTCTACTCCCTGGTGGTGGAGCTTAGGAGGTTCGCCGACTCCCTCGTGAAGCTCGGTGAGGCTGAGGAGGAGCTTCAGGAGGCCAGGCCCAAGGCCAGGCAGGTCAGGCCCGCCCCCGTGACCACCCTGCCCGAGCCCCTGCTGGGGAGGGTGCCAGCCCGGAGGCCCAGACCCTCGGAATTCACGTCGGCCGTGGAGTGGGCCAGGACTCTCGGGAGGAAGGCAGAGGATGGTCTCTCTAGGATAATCTCAGCCGCGATGAGCCTGGCGGAGCATCTGGACAGAGTGAGGGCCAGGTTGAGGGAGCTGGTTGGCAGGTCGGGGCGCGACGAGGTTTCGTTCCACACGCTGGCCAGGAACAGGTCTGAAGCAGCCGAGGCAATGGTATCGCTCCTCCACATGGAGGTAGAGGGGGAGGTTGAGCTCAAGCAGGAGACTCTTTTTGATGAGATCCTCATACGACTGAGGCGGATTGACCAGCCCAGAATTGGTGATTGAGGCCGCGCTCTTCATAGCCGGCAGACCGCTCTCGGATGAGGAGCTAGCCAGGGTCGCGGGAGTGCCTGCGGAGGAGGTGCCCGACTGGATATCTCGCCTTGAGGAGGCTTATAGAGATAGGTCCATAGCGATCGAGCGGAGGCCGAGCGGGTGGTACATGTCCCTCAAGCCGGAGTTCCACGAGATAGTGGGGAGGCTTGCTCCACGACCTGAGCTGACCAAGGGGGAGCTGAGGACACTCGCGGTCCTTCTGGAGAGGGGCGGCATGTACCTTGCGGACCTGGCGAGGGTGCGGGGGTCGTCGGCTTACAGGCACGTCAAGAGGCTCAGGCGCGAGGGTCTGGTCGGCGTGAGGAAGAAGGACGGGAAGATGTACGCCTGGGCGACTAGGCTGGCCAGGAACTTCTTCGACGCGCCGTCCAGTCATCGATAAAAATAGGCGGCGGTAAAGCTTACTGAGGTGCCCGCCCTGTCAAGCAGCGAGTCGAGCAAGGAATACGTCCTCAAGGAGCTGCAGAGGAGGGGAATCTCCAGCGAAGTCGCCGAGTACATGATCGAGAACCTAGAGATGGCGGGCATCCTGGAGGCCCTGGGGCTCCTCCTCCTCATGACTGCCAAGGGGGACGGCATACTCCAGAGGCTGGAGGACCTCGGGAGCCCCCAGGTCGAAGAGCTTAAGCCAAGACTCGCGGGCGTTGTGGAGAAAGTCGACGAGCTAGTCCAGGAGATGGCCTCCGATCCCGACGTCGCCTCCAAGCCCGGGCCGCTTTCGAGGGCTCTCGGCAAGGCATTCGGCAAGGGAGGGGTAGCCAAGAGGTACTCACCCAGGATAGAGTCCCTGATGGACTCCCTGGAGGCGGTCCTCTGGGCGATAGAGGAGGAGGCCAGGAAGGTCCTGCTCAGGAAGCTGGAGGCCCTTGAGGCGGACGCGAGGGAGCTGCTCTCCGCCGCCGAGAGAGGAGGCTTCACGGAGATAGCCTCTAAGCTGAAGGATCACCTGGAGAAAATAGACGAGCTCCTCAGCTCGCCCCTAAAGTCAGCCTCAGACTTGGAGTCCGCCCTGATAGAGACCCAGAGGATCGACTCTGAGATCAAGGAGATCAGAGAGGTCCTTGCCAAGTCCAAGGAGGTGAGGGCAGCCCTAGCGGCGGAGCTTTCGAGAATTCGCGGTCAGATAGAGTCTATCAGGCTCAAGGCGGCCAGGATAAGGGAGACGGGCATTGACCCCCTCTACATCGAGGACTCCATGAGGTGGATCGAGGCAAGGGTAGCTAGGATCGAGAACAGGTGCCCCCCCGAAGACTTGGAGTGTATGGAGACGGCCCTGGTGGACTTGAGGACCCTAGAGCAGAGGGCTCTTAAGCCCCTTCTAGACGAGCTCGAGAAGCTCGAAAGGCTCAGCTCGGAGTTCGAGAACACCTTTGCACTGATCCCCGACGCCGAGAGGGCTGCGGAGATGCTGGACAGGGAATTCAACACGAACGCGTTCACCGCCCTGATAGGGTCGCTGGCGGTGAGGCTATCCTCGATAAGGGCGGGGACCGAGGTCAAGGACTATGAGGACATAGAGAAGATCGCCCAAGAGATAAGTAGGATCAGAGAAACACTCGAACTCCTGATATTCATCAAGAGGGCCGAGCAGAGGGCCGGGCCCATCTCCCAGCAGCTGAAGCTTGTCTCGGACGGCGACGCCGTCTTGGCAACCATAAGGGCCGCCTTGCAGGTCCCCACCATGTCTCCGGAGGAGAAGGCCCGACAGGCCTTGGCCCCGCTCAAGGAGGTCCAGAGAAAGCTGTCAGAGTACCTCGAGGCGACGGCAGACGCTGAGAGATTCTACCCGTACTGGAAGGAGTACGTTCTCACTTTTCTATCCAAGGTAGGGACCCTGAGGATAGAAGACTTAGCGAAGATACCTGAGAGGTGGAGATCTTGGGTAATCAAGAGGCTTGAGGAGGAGGGCTTGGTCGAGCTAGAGGGAGGCCTGATAAAGCTTGCGAGGGTCGAGGCCCCCCAGCCGACTCCGCCGAGAGAGGAGCGGCGTGTGGAGGTGACTAAGCCTCCTCTGAAGCCTAAGCCTCCCGAAAGCGCGCCGGAACTCAAGCCGGCTGAACCGCCGCGTCCCGCTGAGGCGCCGAAGCCAGAGCTCGAGGAGGTGCCCAAGCCCACGCCTCAGCCTCCTAAGAGAGAGGAGGTCGTCTTAAGGCCCGCCCCACCGACTCCGGCCCCGACTCGGCCTCCCACTCCAAGAGCGATCATCCTAGCTGTTGAGGGCGTGACGGGACTGCTCGACCTTTTGGAGGAGAGGTTGGGTGGACCGACTAGTTCGGGTCTGGTCGCCGAGCTCAAAAAGCTGGTCTCCGCGGGCGAAGTTGGTCAGGTCGCCGCCGAAGAGCTATCTGACCTACTTAGGAGGTTGGCCAGCAGGATACCTTAAGCACGCGCCGGCGATTGTTAATATTATTCGCATCGGAGGCCGTTAGGAAGAGGTGGCCTAATGCGCTGGTTTGGAATAGGGCTGGGCGGAGCGGGCGGGGCGATAATTGACAGGACCTACGATACGTTCTCTGGAGAGGCCCCATCAGCGATGGTGGACGCTGTCGTCTTCAACACCTCGGTGTCCGACCAGGCCAAGCTTCAGGTCCTCAGGGACAGGTTCTACCTCTTCGGCAGGTTCGGTGGCGCCGGGGTCGGCGCTAGGTGGAAGGACTCCATGAGGGCAATGCTGGAACCGGAGAGCAAGGAGCTCTTCATACGCGCCGTCACAGAGAGGGGCATTGCGAACTCAACGGCGGTGGTGCTCTCTGCGGCCCTGGGAGGGGGCACGGGGAGCGGGTCCATGCCAGTCGTGGCCGACTACGTCAAAGAGATACTCGGCCAGGACGGGCCGCCCACACAGCCCATCGTGTCTGTGGGCGTGCTCCCCTTCAGGTTCCCCAAGGAGAGCATGAGGTTTGCCTACAACTCGGTCATCGCCATGGCCAACATGCTGGGCAGGGTCGACTCCCTGATAATCCTGGACAATGAGATCGCCAGAGGGATCGTCCTTAGAGACGAGCCTGGTTTGAACGACGAGCAGGTGCTCGACAGGATAAACTCCCTCGTGGGCAGGTGCATGGTCGCCATGTCGGCCGCCGACGTGGAGCCCCTGAGGGGTGGATACAAGACTACGTTCGACTCGCAGGACCTGAAGTCTATCCTCAGGTTCTTTGAGGCCTCCCTCACGGTGCCCTGCTACATGAAGGCCAGGGTGGAGTCCGTCGGCGGGAGCCTGGAGTTCCTGACCGAGGCCGCGCTCAGGGAGGGCTGCCTGGCTGAGGTCAGGACCGGCACCGCCCTGAAGGCCGCGCTGGTGGTCAGGGGGCCGGAGGAGTACCTCAACGTCGACGCGGTATTCGAGGCGAAGAGGCTCCTCAGCGAGAAGATAGCAGGAGTCGACGTGAGGGAGGGGCTGGCGGTCGCGCCGGGCTCCAAGTACTTTGAGATAGCCATCCTCTTGGTGGAGCCGGAGCTGGTCAGGCTCCCCTCTCTCCTGAAGGAGGCTAGGCTCTACTACGAGGTACACGAGGAGGAGCTCACCAAGATGGAGGACACGCCGAGGGAGGAGTTCGAGTCTTACGTGCAGGCCGTCGAGAGGCATCTGCTGACCGCGGCGGAGGCCAGGGAGGAAGCCGGCGCCGCCCCCTCGGCTTGACAATTTTTAACAGAATGCGCGGCCGGCCGCGCGGGATAACCGTGGGGCGCTTGGACCCCTTCTTCTACCCGGAATCGGTGGCCGTGATAGGCGCCTCACGCGAGCCAGGCTCGGTGGGGCATGAGCTGCTCAGAGTGATGGTCGAGAACCAGAAGAGCGGCCTCTACAAGGGCAGGCTCTATGCGGTGAATCCCAAGGCCAAGGAGCCAATCCTCGGTGTGCCCACCTACCCAAGCGTCTCTGACCTCCCGGAGCCGGTTGACCTTGGCGTGATCGTGGTCCCAGCGAGGATAGTCCCGGCCGTGGTGGACGAGTGCGGGAGGAAGGGGATCAAGCACGTGATCGTCATATCCGGCGGGTTCGCCGAGGTGGGAGGAGAGGGCGTCGAGCTGCAGAAGAAACTCGTGGAGGTGGCTAGGAGACACGGCATCCGGATAGTGGGGCCAAACTGCGTGGGGGTTGTGTGCCCTGAGACCGGTGTGGACACCATGTTCCTGCCCTACAAGAAGGAGCTCGGCGGGAGGGACCTGCTCTCCCTTCCCAGGCCTGGCCCCGGGAATATATCCCTCCTGACACAGTCGGGCGCCTTCGGCGTGGCCTGCGTGGACTACATGGCCGGCGAGGGTCTAGGCCTGGCGAAGTTCGTGAGCTACGGCAACAAGGCCGACATAGACGAGGTCGAGCTCATGGAGTACCTGGCCGACGATCCCAAGACGAGGGTGATCGTGATCTACGCGGAGTCCATTGAGGAGGGCAGGAGGTTCATCGAGGCCGCCAGGCGGACCGTCCCTAAGAAGCCCGTCGTGGTGCTCAAGGCGGGCAGGACCAGGGCGGGCGCGAGGGCGGCCAGCTCGCACACTGCCGCGCTGGCCGGAGCCGACGAGGTGTACTCCGCCGCATTCAAGCAGGCCGGCGTCGTCAGAGTCTACGAGGTTGAGGAGCTCTTCGACGTCACGAAAGCCCTCTCCATGCAGCCTCCTGCCAAGGGGCCCAGGATAGCCGTCCTCACCGACGGCGGCGGGGCGGGCGTGATGACCGCGGACGAGCTCGAGAGCAGAGGGGCCGTGGTGGTCCAGCTCTCGGAGGAGACGCAGTCCAAGCTAAGGGAGCTCATGGATAGGGGCATCATCCCGCCCATCTCCGCGGTAGCCAACCCCGTGGACGTCACGGGCAGCGCCACGGACGACGCGTTCGTGGAGTCGCTCAGGATCCTCTTAGACGCCCCCGAGGTGGACGGTGTGATAGTGCTCCCGCTACACCACGTTCCTGGGCTCACCTCGGACCTCCCGAACAGGATCGCCGAGGAGGTCAAGAGGAAGGGAGACAAGCCCGTCCTCGTGGCCGACATAGGGCAGGGAGAGTACGGGGTGGCCTACAGAGAGAGGTTCGACGAACTGGGCGTTCCGGCCTACCCCACCCCCGAGAGGGCCGCCCGGGCCATGGTAGGCCTCATAAAGTACGGAGAGGCGCTGAAGAGGATGGGGGCCCTCTAAGGGTCGCTAATCCTCCCCCTCCTCTCTGTCGAGTTCCCGCGCCTCCTCCAGCCTGACCGGCTGCACGTACTCCTCTCTGCGCTCCGGGCGGAGGGCGTAGTACACCCCGGCCGCCAGCTTCACCAGGGCCCCCAATATCCCTACCAAGATACCCACGATTATGGAGAGAGCGATCAGCGTGAGGACGACGGCGCTGAGCAGCGGCAGATACCTTAGCAGTGCGAGGAAGATGAGGGCGGAGAGGGCCAGCAGGAGGACAGCCATCACGGAGACGATCGCGACGTCCTTCGCCTTCAACCGGAAGAACACCGCCCTTGATGGTCGTTAATTCGGCGGATCAGTCGCCCCCAAGGGCTATCTGGAATCCACCGCCGCCTCCGCGGGGGATGTACTTCGCCAGTTCTGCCGCGAGTGCCTGGACATTCATGGATTGCAGTATAACCTTTCCTGGACCCCTCAGGGTGGCTAGGAACAGACCCTCCCCGGCGAACAGGATTGACCTTATCCCACCCACCCTCTGGATGTCGTAGTCAACGCTGGCGTCGAAGGCGACTAGCTGTCCGGTGTCGACCTTGAGCACCTGACCCGGCTTGAGGTCGTACTCGAGGAAGTCCCCCGCGGCGTGTATGAACACAGTCCCGACTCCGGTCACCTTCTCCATGATGAGCCCCTCCCCCCCGAACAGGGCGGCGCCGAGCCTCCTGGCTATACCTGGCTGGACCGTGACCCCCTCCGTCGCGGCTAGGAACCCGCCCCTCTGGACATAGTACTCCCTAGTCCCGTCCAGCTTTAGGGCCGTTATCTTGCCCGGAACGGTGCCGGAGAACGCAACGATACCTGGCCCACCCTCGGCCGTGAATTCGGTTAGGAAGAAGCTCTCCCCAGCGATCTTCCTCATGATTCCCTGCAGGAAACCACCCCTGACGGTGGCTTTTAGCCGAACGTTGCCGGACATGTGGTTGAGGGCCCCGGCCTCAGCGTAGATGGTCTCACCGGGCTCCAGCTCGACCAGCACCATCTGGAGGTTGTCTCCAATGATCTTGTACCTCACCTGGGGCACACCTCCCACTAAGACCCATCGTTTGTCAGGTTTAACATCCACGCGGCGTTAATCGCGCAGCCTTGCAACCGATCTTCACTCAAGCTCGATCTTGTCCTCCTCGATACCCCACTCGTTCACGAGGATCTCCTTGACCTTCCGCCTGTGATCTCCCTGGAGCAGTATGTAACCCTCCTTGTAGGTCCCTCCGCAGGCGAGCTTGCTCTTGAGGTCCTTGAGCAGGCGCTTCATCATGTCCTTCGGGAGGTCGAGCCCCTCGATTATGGTGACGAACTTGTGCCGCCTGCGCTCGGCCTTGATCCTGACGATCTGCTGCTCCTTCTCAATCTCCTCCCAGGCAAGAAGGTCGATCGGGAGTCCGGTAATAGGATCTCTGAGCCTCTCCCCCTCGATACTCTCTTCCATGACCACTTTCTGGCTGTCCCCTCTCGGGCAGAGAATAATAAGCTTGACTCACAGATAGTCCGCTTGATCTCTCCTCTCGGGGCTCGACCGATAGGCACACCCCTCAGGGGGAGGTTTATCCTCTCCTTCTCCTCAGAATGTCTCTGAGTATCGGCATCTCCCTAAGCGCATCCTCAGGAAGTATATTCCATTCAATACGAGGGGACTTTGGCCTCTTAGGAGCTCTAATTACTCTGGTTGGGGTCACTATCACGTCTACTGGAACGTCGTGATCCGAGGAGGGTATCTGGTCAACCACCTGAAGGTCGTGGACCGTGGTAACTACCGGGGTGTCCTGAGTGACAGCGCCGACCTCGCTCAAGATGGCGAACTCTAGGTCGGAGTATCCGTGACCCTTACCGAGCCTGTTCCCGTCCGGGCTGACAGCCACGGACCCGACAACCTTCAGGTCGACGCGAACACTCCAGGGATCGATGGGCCGGCCGTAGCGGAATGCCCCTTTGATTGTCGCCGCCCTCCAGAGCTCACTGGCGGGAATCTCCTTCGGATCGAGGACTAGGAACCCCCTCCTCAGCCTCGGGGTGGCCATGACCACGACCTTCCCGTCGGCCAACGCCATCCTCCTGACCGGAGCTTGGGGCGAGTCGGGGTTGCAGAAGATCACCCTCGCTTCTCGATACTCCGGGAGCTTTCTCAGGTTCTCGGCCGCCCTCTCCGCGCCCTCGAAGTTAGGTATCCTCCCCCTGACGGGCCTGGGGAACTTGGAAACTCCCCTCTCTTCAAGTATCCTCCAGACCCACTCCCTCAGCGCGGCCTTCTCGTCGACACTCAGTCGAACCAGCCCCCCGCTGGGACGCCGAACTCGCGGAGTTCCTCGATGAGCCACCCAAAGTCGTCGGATATCAGCCTCGCCAGCCACTCGTGCCTCCTCGCGAGTTCGAGAGCCTCCTTCAGGCAGGCCGCCCCAATCTCCCCGGCCCTGCGGAATCCCATAGACGCGTACCTGGCCCCCTGAACAGCCGTGGCAAGTAGGTCTGCAACCCTAGCCACCAGCGCCTCGGGACTCTCCTCGGACTCAAACTCCTCGATAAGCTCGGACAGCCTCCTCTGAACCCCCAAGACGGACGCCGCCTCGGAGTCCATCGATCCGCACCGGCCCTTGCTCCAGGGAGGCAGGTCCCCCGTGACCGCCTCCGCCAGGTCGTGCACCGCGGCCACGGCCGCAGACCTCTCAGGGCTGATCGAGACCCCGCGCGCACTGGCCTCGGTCGCTAGGGCCAGGGCTATGATCACCGCCTCGAACGAGTGAGCCGCCACGGTCTCGCCCACCGAGGGTGGGATCGAGGACTGAGACCAGCCGGTTCTGACGAGCGACTTCAGAGCCCCCACGGCCTCCAGCAGCCTCCTCATCCCGACCCATCCTCAGCCCCGAAATTTAAACGGGTCCCGGGTTCCGGGCCCTAGTGCGGAGTCGGTCGAAGCCCGTCCACATCACGCTTCACCCCATCGTCGACCCACTGACGAGACTAGCCCCGCCATCGTGGCTCCTGGAGTTCCTATCGAAGAACATCCCGAAGGCGCTGGACTTCACATCCGTCTCGCTCGGGCCGTCTCTGGTCGCTCCTAAGTCTGCGTACGATTCGCTCAGGGATCAGTACAGGTCGAGCCTCGTCCTGGACTTCCTCAGGAGGAGATCCAGGGTGGGAGAGCCCTACGGCAAGGCCCTGGGCGTCATGGCGGCGGATGCCTACGAAGAACCTCTGAACTTCGTGTTCGGACAGGCGGAGGTGGGGGGAACCTACGCCGTGATCTACTTAGAGCGCCTCGCCGCGGGAGTAGACTCTAGGCTCCTCGCGGTGAGGGCCCTTAAGGAGGCCATCCACGAACTTGGTCACACCCTGGGCCTGGGTCACTGCGACGACCCGAGGTGCGTCATGAGCTTCAGCAACTCGATCTCCGACGTAGACCTGAAAGGTTGGCGGCTCTGCAGTAGGTGCGAGCGATCCCTCTCCAGTCAGATTTCACCCGCCGGAGGCGTCTAGTATGAGGGAGCTAGTTCGCCTCTCGGGAGAGTACTCCCTGCCGTTGGTTGAGGTGGCTCGGAGGGTTACCTCCAGGCTTTTAGACATGGACCTCGACGTCGAGGTGAGCATCGAGGCCCCCGGAGTAAGAGTGAGGCTGAGGCCGATCGGGAAGAGGAGAGTCGGATCAATAGTTATAGAGAGGACCCAGGTACTGGCCGAGGGCGACCCCGAAGTGCTGGAGACGGTGCGGAGGTCCCTCATGCTCGGCGGCGGCTAGGCCCCCTGAGCAAGATTCGAACCTCGGGCATGACATCGTCCCTAAGCCACTCCCAAGCGATCTCCCGCCTGACCGCCCTGTGGGTCGGATACGAACCTACCTCCAGCCTCATGGCCTCCAGAGCCCTCTCGACCCCTCCACCGGAGGAGGCCATCTTTAGGAGTGTTTCTATGGTCGGAGAGTCCACCAGCACGACCCCAGAGGCCCTTGCCTCCTCGACCACCTCGGGATCCAGCTCGCCCATCCTGCCCACGAAGAAGAGGGTGGGTATCACCTCCAGGCCTGTGGCGTAGGCCAGGTCCTCTGCCCTCGAGCCGAGTATGGCCACCTTCTCTGGCTTGGGCAGGGCTACGGTGCACTCCACGAGTATAGCCCGGTCGCCCGCCACGGCGACCACGTCAGGGGAGTCGGAGGGCATGTACCCCAGCCACACCGGATCGAATCCTAGGACGTAGAGCAGCGAGAACACGGCGAACTCGAAGTTCCTGCCGTCCATCCCGTCGGCCTGCCTCAGCCAGGTCCTCAACCTCCTGAGTCCGCGGTCGAAGTGGCTGTAGACGGCCATCCTCGCCCCGGAGAGTATCCTCCTGGGGACTAGCGGAACCTCGTCCACCGGTACCCCGTCCACGGTGAGGACGGCCGAGCCTCCAATGGAACCCGAGAGCTCCACGTGGGCCTTTGACCTCACTAGCGAACCGGCCCTTGCCACCTCTCTCAGCCCGATCTCCCTACTCTCCCCAGCCCCTTCACCCCTTATGGCCGGGAGGAGCGATATCCTGCCCGATAGGGCCTCGTGGTGTATCACGGTGACGATCGCGTCCTTTCCAGAGAGCTTGACATCGGTGATCCCGGCGTAGACGGGGAGCAGGAACCTCAGATACCCACGCCCCGGTTGCCACGCCGCGACACCCTCTGGAATGATCACCTCCTGCCTCACGAGGGTGTCGAGATCCTCGTAGGCCCTGCCCTCCAGCACTATTGGCCCAATCTCCTCTGGCGGCCTCACAGAGATAGCCAGCTCTCCGACCGCCAGTGGAAACGGGAATGCCCAAACCTCCGCCTCCAGCCACGGCGGCCTCTCCGACACGGTCGCCTCTATCGGCCTGAGCCCCACCCTCGCGCCTGCCACGCTGAGCAGTCCAGAGGCCGCGGACTCCATCAGGCCCTCCAGAGCGCCGGGCCCGGTGACCTCCTTGATGAGGACGAGCGAACCCCCCAACCTCACCTTTTCCCTTCTCCTCGCTCTTCTGGTCGGGAGGGGGAGTACTCTACCCGTAGCGAGCTCTAGGGCAGACCCCCGCCTCACGGCGAGCAGCCTGACGTCGAGGGCCTGGTAGGTATCCTCCACCCCCTCTATCAGCGAGTACAGCTCACTCCAGCCCATTTAACGAGAGGTTCAATTGAGCATTCTTATTAAAGGTTCCCACGCCCAGTCACCGGGGGCTGAGTTGGGCAGGCCCGCCGCGGAGAGGAGGGAGGAAGAGGTCAGGAAGGGACTCCGTGAGCTCCCGGAGGACCTGAGGGTCGCCCTGATCCGCTTCTACCAGGAGAGGAACCTGACTAAGGGGACGAGCAGGGCCCTCTACATCCACGCCTGCAAGGCCTTCATCCGAGAGATGGGAAAGAGCCCTCTCGAGGCTGGTGAGGAGGACTTCAGGGTGTTCCTGGAGAGGTTGAGGGCTAGGGGGCTGAGCGAGCGGACCGTCGCTACCTACATGGGTCACCTGAAGGCGATCCTGAGGTGGGCCAAGCCGGAGGAGAGCCCGCTGTCCTGGTGGAGGCCGCCCCGAAAGAGGTCGAGGGTTGAGAGGCTGAGGGATGAGCTCCTGAGCCCCGAGGAGGTCAAGGCCCTGGTCAAGGCGGCCCAGACCCCGAAGACCAAGGCCATGATCGCGGTGCTCTACGAGGGGGCGCTGAGGGTCGGGGAGCTGTGCTCTCTCAGGATGAGGGACCTGGAGTTCACGGACTACGGGTTCAAGGTCAGGGTGAGGGGGAAGACCGGGGTCAGGACCATCCCGCTCGTCGACTCCGCGCCCTACCTGAGGGCGTGGCTGCAGGTCCACCCCAACCCCGGGGACCCGAACGCCCCCCTGTTCCCAAGCACCTGGGGGGGTGGGATGAGCAGGATGTCGGAGGAGTCCGTGGCGGTCCTCGTGAGGCGCATAGCCAGGAGGGCGGGCATAGGCAAGAGGGTGCACCCCCACACGCTCAGGCACACCAGGCTGACCCACCTGGCAACCCAGCTCACCGAGCACGAGCTGAAGTCCTTCGCTGGGTGGACCCAAGACTCGGGGATGGCGGCGGTCTACGTCCATCTGAGTGGCAGGGACGCGGAGAGAGCCATATTGAGGGCCTACGGTATAGAGAGGGC
>JAOZGN010000020.1 GCA_027491555.1 Thermoproteota archaeon | reverse complement strand
GCGCCTCTAGGTTCAGGTAGCCCATCACGCTGAACGCGTCGTGCACCTCCAAGACCTGCAGATCTCTCGGGGTCACCCCGGCCATCTCCATGGCCCTCTTCGCGGCCAACTTTGCTCCCTTGAGCTCCACAAGGTCCTCCCGGGTGTAGAGCGCCATGGTGTCGGTCGCAGATCCGAAGCCCACGAGCGCCACGGAGACCCCTTCTCCGTCCTTCCTCTCGCTGGCCGAGAGGACAACGGCCGCGGCGCCGTCTCCCATCGGGGCGGAGTCCAGCAGCTTGATCGGGTCGGCGATCTTCGGGGAGGAAAGGTAGGCCTCCATCGTTATCGGAAACCTCAGCTGGGCGTAGGGAACGTCAGATGCGTTCTTGTGCATCAGAATTGGCATCCACCCAAAGTCCTCCTCCTTCAGCCCGTACCTCTGGGCGTAGGACCTCATGATCAGCGCGTTCAGGGATACGAAGGAGGCCCCCCAGAACAGCTCGTAGTCGGCCTCTGAGGCCGTGGCCAGGGCAGAGGTCACGTCCTCCGTGGCCGTCATGTCAGACATCTTCTCCACCCCGACCACTAGCACGCGGTCGAAGAGGCCAGACTTGATCGCCATGGCCGCGCTGACCACTGCGGCGCCGCCAGAGGCGCAGGCCGCCTCGACCTTGAATGCGGGGACTCCCGACAGGCCGAGGTAGTCCGCCACGTATGAGCCGAGATTCTCCTGTGCATTCAGGATGCCTGACATCATGTTTCCGACGAACACTGCATCCACGCTCTCGACGCCGGCTTCCTCCATGGCGGCCAGGCCGGCCTCGACCGCCAGATCCCTCAGCCCCTTGTCCCACAGGTTTCCTATCTTCGTCAGGCCAGATCCGATCACGTAGACTTCCCGCATCATCAGCACCCCCTCAGTAGGCTCCCACGTCGGAGGGCATCACGTACATCCTCATGCTCCTGGCGTAGTAGGGATAGTCCACGTACACCTTCCTCCTGAGGTAAACCTCCAGCCTCGGAGCGCGGTCTCTGGCCTCGACTATCCTGTCCCTCACCTCGATGTGGAAGGCGTCGCTGCCGGCTCCAGAGCCGAAAGACACCACGAGAATCTTGGCGCCGGGCTCCGCAACGTCGAGGACCGCGGAGAGCCCCACCAGGGAGGAGCCGCTGTAGGTGTTCCCGATGATAGGGGTTATCAGGCCCGGCTCTATCTGCTCCTTGGTGAAGCCGAGCTTCTTGCCGACCCTCCTCGGGAACTTTCCGTTGGGCTGGTGAAACACAACGAAGTCGTAGTCCTGTGGAGTGGTTCCCATCTCCTCCATCAGGGCCTTGGCCGCCGACATGATGTGGTGGAAGTAGGCCGGCTCTCCGGTGAAGGCCCTGGCGTGGGATGGGTACTTCATGTGCGCCCTCCTCCAGAAGTCTGGGGTATCCGTGACGTATGAGTAGGAGGCGACGATCTCCGCGACGGACTCCTCCGCCGGCCCGAGCACGAACGCGGCCCCTCCTGCCGAGGCCGTGTACTCCAGGGGATCACCCGGCGCCCCCTGAGACGTGTCGGCTCCAACAGCCAGCCCGTACTTGATCATATCAGATCCTACCAACCCCGTGACCGCCTGGATGGCCTCCGTCCCCGCCTTGCATGCGAACTCGAAGTCCGCTCCCGTCGTCGCCCCGCTCGCTCCTATAGCCTCCGCCAGTATGGTTGAGGTGGGCTTCACGGCGTAGGGTTTAGACTCGGTGCCGACGTAGACCGCGCCGAGCTCTGAAGGGTCTATTCCCGCCCTGGCGATCGCGTTTTGAGCCGCCTCATACGCTATGGTGAGGGTGTCCTCGTCCAGGCCAGGGACGCTCTTCTCCGTGACCATCAGGCCGGAGGCGTACCTCTTGTAGTCGCGCCCCCAGGCCTGAGCCAGGTCCTCCTCCTTGATACGGTACTGGGGGACGTACGCCCCCCAACCCACAATGCCCACGGGCCTCTGAGGCTTCAAGTCGTCTCACCTCCGGAAACCTCGTTGTACCCCATCCAGAAAGCCCTCTCGTTCTCCTCGAGGGCAAACTTGGGGACTCTCGCCTTTACGGCCTCGACCAACTCGTCTGGACCGATCGGGATGACGCCCGTGGCCGAAAGGGCGCCCAGCATCACCACGTTGACCGTTCGGGGGTTGCCCGCCCTTATGGCCAGGGAGCCAGCGTCTATCACGTGAACCCTGTCAGGCTCCAGCCTGCTCTCCAAGACCTCGAGGAGGTCCTCTCTCTTGGGGTACCTCACGTGACCTGTAAAGTGCGCCAGCGGATACATCAGCGTGTTGTTCACTATGAGTATGCCGTCGTCTGGCCTGAGCAGGCGTAGGTGCCTTGCCGCCTCGGATATCTCAAACCCCACGATGGCGTTGGCCCTCCCAAGGGGGATCTTTGGGCTGTAGACCGCCCTTCCAATCCTCACGTGGCTGTAGACCGATCCCTCCCTCTGAGCGAGTCCGTGAACGTTCGCTATCCTCACGTTGAGGCCGGCCTTCATCGCGGCGAGGCCAAGTATGTCGGACGCAACGACGACCCCCTGGCCGCCTACCCCGGCGAGGACGATGTTCACCTCGTCCACCTCAGAGGAAGTCATGAAGTCATCCCTCCCTGACAATGGCCCCAGTCGGGCACACCTGTGCGCAAATGGTGCAGCCGGTGCATTTGTCCTCGTAGATGAACGCCTTGTTGAGCTCCTCGTCGAACCCAAGGGCCGGGCAGCCCGTCTTGATGCACTCTCTGCAGCCCACGCAGGCAGACGGGTTGATGGTCATCGGCCTCGGCCGGAGCCACTTCTTCCGGAGACGCCTCAGCACTTGCAGGGTGCACTCCGCTCGGAACACTAAGACAGCAGGCAGCCCGGTGGATTCAGCCGCCTTGATGGCCTCTAGCACGGCCTCTTCGGCCGCCTTGAGGTTGTAGGGATTCAGGACCCTCACGAATGGGATCTGGAAAGCCTTTGCCACGTCTTCCGGCTTAAGGACCGGCGCCTGGTCCCCCGTAGCGTTGACCCCAGACGTGGGGCTCGGCTGGTGACCCGTCATGCAGGTCCACCTGTTGTCGAAGACCGCCACGACTATCGGGGCCCTGTTGACGACGGCATTTACCAGCGCCGGAAGCCCACCGTGGAAGAATGTGGAATCCCCTATCACAGCCACGACGGGTCTCCTCTCGCCCGCCTTCTTGGCGGCGGCCGCCATGGCGATGCTGGATCCCATCGCTATGCACGTGTCGATGGCGTCCAGAGGCGGGTTTGAGCCCTGGTTGTAGCACCCCCTGTCCCCGAAGACTAGCCCATCGACACCTATCCGAGCGAACGCGGCCTTAATCGAGAGGTAGGATCCCCTGTGGGGGCATCCGGCGCACATCTGGGGAACCCTCCTCCCTACGGAGGAGGAAACTTCATCCAAGGTGGTGAGCGTCAGAGCGGGGTAGTTCACACCAAATAGGTCACTCAGGACCTTACCAACAAGCTCGGGGCTGTACTCTCCGTACCTCGGGAGGTGCCCCGTGTTCTTACCGTAGACCTCCACATCCACTCCGTTGAGCTTAGCTATCTTGATTACCTGGTCCTCCACAAAGGGCTCAAGCTCCTCCAAGACGACAACCCGATCGACAGAGTGGAGGAAGTCTAGAACCGGCCCCTCGGGGATGGGATACTGACCGACGAGCTTCAGCACCGGTACCTTCTCCAGCAGCCCCTCCGCGGCCAAGACGTCCATGGCGTAGTTGTGCGGCACCCCCGTTGTTATGAGGCCCCAGTCGCCCTCCTCCGGTCCGTGCCTCTGGACGAAGGGCTCCCTCTCGAATATCCTCTCAACCCTCTCCAGTCGCTCAAAGAGCTTCGGAATGTTGGCTCTCGCGTGAGGAGCTATGCTAACGAGCCGGGGGTGATCCTTCGGGAAGTTGGGCTTCCTCTTCTCCAGCCTGAGTGGTCCCAGCCTGACGGGGGCCTTGGAGTGGGCCACCGCTGCCGTGTACCTGAACAATACGGGCGTCTTCATCTCCTCGGAAAGGTCCATGGCCCAAACGACGAGATCCTTGGCCTCTGCAGGATCAGAGGGTTCTACCACTGGGATGTTCACTATCCTCCCATGAAACCTCGTGTCCACGGAGCTCTGAGAGCTGTGCGGGTGTGGGTCGTCTGCTGAGACTATGACGAGGCCCGCGTCCACCCCCGTTATGGCCGCCACCGCAAGTGGGTCCAGTATCCAGTGCGTGCCCAGGTGTTTCATCACGGTCATGGACCTCAGTCCCGCCAGGGCCGCCGAGTAGGCGGCCTCGAAGGCTATCTTCTCGTTCGTCGACCACTCGACGTAGATCCCCGCCTTGCTGGCCACCCTCGAGAGATTCGCGAGGACCTCGCTGCTGGGGGTCCCAGGGTAGGCTGTGACGAACTGAACGCCAGCCTCGAGGGCGCCCCGCGCAATGGCCTCGTTGCCCATCATTAGGGCAACCTTCTCTCCCTCCTCCAGTAGAATTGCGGCCATTGCCATCACCTTAGCGTAATTTTTTAGGCGATTGCCAAACATCGTTGGTTTATTAAACTTTACGGTCCCAGAATCAGTGTGAAAGTGACAGTAGATAGGTCCAATAGCTCGACGATTTATCCGGCTCGCTCTAGATCAAATAAATGTTGACTATCAGCCGTTTACTATCCGGAGGCCGCCTACAGGGACGCCCTGAGCCGCTCGACCAAGTTACCAATTTCCGCGAGCTTGGATACTACGAGCCCGACGTTAGAAAGTTTCGCGAGCCTCACTGCAAGCGGATCGACCGAGTCGGGCTTTAGGCCATGGAGCACCACGAGGGCCGGTCTCACGTCAAACACCCTTATTGCCACCATTGGGGACCTGCCCGTGGAGACCTTCGTGAATATCAGAGCTCTCTCGGTGGACGAGCCGAAGAGCCTCATGAAGTCGGCCCCGGAGAGGGTCTCTATGGCCTTCACGCTATCTATCACCGTGTAGCCGTAGATGTACTTGGAGCCCTCCGGCTCCACCAAGACCTCGCCCTCTATGACTTCGACGAACTTGCCCGTCTCCACCGGGGCGGCGAGCTCCCTGATGTCGACGACGCTGACCAGCATGTCCGAGATACCCAGAGTCCTCGCCAGGGTCTTGATAGTGGCCCCTCCCCTCTTCTCGTCGAGTTCCAGTAGGGCCTCGACGAACCTCCGCAGGACGAGAGACCCGGGGCTTCTCCTCCTCCCCGACTCGTAGTCGGATATCACGGAAGCCGATACCTCGAGCGCCCTGGCGAGCTCGCTCTGCTTGATACCGAAGTACTGCCTCCACTTCCTCATCGCAAGCCCGATGTCGCTGGAGAACAGTATATCTCCCGCAATCTTCTTAGCAATCGTCTCCCTCAGTATGCGCCTGTGATAAGATGCTACGATCTCCTCTGAGGAGCCACCCTCAGACAAAAGCACCACCTTTCCAATACGCTCGATGGCTGATCTCGCCGGTCATTTATAAAGCGTTCATCGACATCGACCGTTGCCGTTGGTGCCGTCGGAGCGCGGGTTAAGGATCGTCTCTGAAATCTGTTAGCTTCGTCAGAAGTCGAGTGAGCTCTCCCCTCGTCAGAACTCTCTCTCGAATTTTTCCCTCTACCTCCGCGATCTCCTTCGCTATCAGGTGGTAGCAATAGGGCCGGCCCCTCCGGAGGAGGGCCTCCATGTAGAAGTCCGTGCACGTGCAGAAGTAGTCCCCCAACACCAGGTAGGCGCCCCGCTCCCCCTCTACCACCCATGCCTTGAAGCCATCCGCTGAGGATATCCTTATCACGCGGCCCTCTTCGACGGCCCTGATGGCCTTAACTGCACTCTCGGGCGGGAGCAGTCGCAGAAGCTCTCTAGATCTATCCTGTGCAGGGGGGGCCTGCGTCAGTTGAGGATCACCGTAGTGAAAGGAGAGCCGGCGCTAGCTTTTACAGTTGGAGGTCGCAGACTGCTAGTAGTCGCAGACCTCCACCTCGGGCTCGAAGACGAACTCGCGGCGAAGGGAGTCAACATTCCCGGGCTGTCGACGAGGATAACTAGGCAGCTGATGGATCTGGTGGATCGAGTGGATCCTGAGGAACTCGTGATCCTTGGGGACTTGAAACACGGCGTAGGTCCGCCGAGCAGGTCAACTCAACTCGTCATAGAGGAGCTCGTGTCGGACTTGTCCCAGCGCGGGGTGGAGATCACCTTGGTGAAGGGGAACCACGACGGGGGGATTGAGGACTACCTCCCGTCCCACGTGAGGATCGTCGGACCGCGCGGATTCAGGATAGGAGAAGTGGGGCTTATGCATGGGCACTCATGGCCAGCGGAGGAGGTTCTCATGGCTGAGCTAATCCTGGCGGGACACATTCATCCGGCCGCGAGGGTCATAGATCCCAACACCGGTAGGATGAGGGCTGTTAGGGTCTGGGTCATCTCTTCCCCTGAGGAGGGTGAGTCAGCCAGGACGCGAGATATTGCGGGCGCCCGCATAGTGCTGATGCCCGCCTATAACTGGTTTGTAGGCTCTGGAATAATCAACTCCGTGGATCCCCAGAGGAACCTCGGTCCCCTGTCAAGACTCATATCGGATCACGGGGTGGTCCACGTACTGGCGCCCGACGGCACGTATCTAGGAACTCTCAGAGATCTGAGAGAGGGCCAGGAAAAAGGTTAATATCGCAGTCCCCAGTCGGGGCGGAAGGGATAGGGCTGGCTCCGGAATACGACGTGGTCATCGTGGGAGCTGGTCCCACGGGGCTCTTTGCGGCCCACGAGATCAAGAGGAGGGCCCCAGAGTCCAAGGTGCTAGTGGTTGAGATGGGCCCCGATCTCCCCGGGCGCCGCTGCCCCGCCCAGTCCACCGGCAAGTGCGTGCTCTGCCCAACCTGCGCCGTGGTGTCCGGCTTTGGGGGCGCCGGTGCCTTCAGCGACGGTAAGCTCAACTTGACTGAGCGTATCGGGGGGGAACTCGCAGACTATCTAGACGGAGGCCAGGTACGCGAGCTCATCTCCTACGTGGACTCGGTCTACCTAGAACTCGGAGCCCCCGATAGGGTTTACGGGACGGACGAGAGGGCTATAGCGGAACTCAAGAGGAAGGCCTACAGGCAGGGATTTCTCCTTATACCGTTCAGGATCAGACATATGGGAAGCGACGGGGGCTACAGGGTCCTGCAGAACTTCAGGAGGCTCCTCGAGGATCTGGGAGTTGAGTTCAGGTTCGGAGCGGCCGTCGAGAGGATAGAAGTCGAGGGGGAGAGTGTCAGAGGGGTCACGCTAGCCCGGGGCGAGTTCATCCCGAGCAAGTTCGTTGTCGTCGCCCCCGGTAGGGTAGGCGCGAATTGGCTTGTCTCGGAGGCCAGGCGGCTGGGCATGAGGGTCGAGTCCGGGCGGGTCGACATAGGCGTCAGGGTTGAGGTCCTGGCGGAGGTCATGAGGGAGTTCACGGATGTCCTCTACGAGCCCAAGCTCGTTTACTACACCAAGACCTTCGACGACAAGGTCCGCGTGTTCTGCGTCAATCCAGGGGGGTTCGTTGTCACCGAGTCCTACTGGGGGATCGTGACGGTCAACGGGGCGGCCAGAGAGGACTCCAAGACGGACAACACAAACTTCGCGCTGCTCGTCTCGGTGAAATTCACCGAGCCCTACAAGGACTCGATCTCCTACGCGCTCGACATAGCCAGGCTGGCCAACAACATCGCCGACAACCAGCCAATCATCCAGAGGCTGGGAGACCTCCTCAGGGGCAGGAGGTCCACCCCGGCACGGATCTCCAGGAGCGTGGTCGAACCCACCCTGAGCGGAGCGGTCCCGGGAGACCTGAGCTTCGTGTACCCCTATCGGTACCTGATGGACATCCTGGAAACCCTACAGGCCCTCAACAACGTGATGCCGGGGATATACTCGGACCACACGCTCCTGTACGGGGTCGAGATCAAGCTCCACACCGCCAAGCTGGACCTGAAGAGGAACCTGGAGAGCAAGACTATTCGGGGGCTCTACGCCGGGGGAGACGCCGCCGGAGTCTCTCGCGGGCTCATTCAGGCGTCCGCGTCCGGTGTGGTGATCGGAAGGGACGTGTCCCGACGCCTGACGGGCTGACCGGAGGCTCGTTGAACCTTTTTATAGCCGACCCGGGCAGGGGCCCCGAGTTGACACTCTGGAGGGGTGTAAATGGCCCGTAGAGCCGTAAGAAGACGGAAGCTAAAGGGCGTAAAGCCGAAGGTATCGCGGGGCCTGCCCGTGATGGCTAAGCTCAAGTGCGCCGACAACACGGGCGCCAGGGTCCTGCAGATAATAGGCGTGATAGGCTACAAGGGGAGGAAGGGCAGGCTCCCCTCCGCAAGCGTCGGGGACATGGTAGTAGTGGTCGTCAAGCAGGGCAAGTACGACCTCCTCCACAAGCCGTTCAAGGCGGTCGTGGTCAGACAGAGGAAGCCCTTCAGGAGGAAGAGCGGGCAGTGGATCGTGTTCGAGGACAACGCAGCCATACTGGTGAACGACGACGGGACGCCGAAGGGAAGCGAGGTCAAGGGGCCGGTCGCCAAGGAGGCCCTCGAGAAGTGGCCAACCCTTAGCGCAGTCTCGATGACGGTGGTGTGAGAGATGGCACAGACCAGGGTTACCTCATCCAAGCCTTCCAAGCAGCGGAAGTTCCTCTACACGGCCCCGCTACACGTCAGGGCCAAGATGATGGCTGCCACGCTCTCGCCCGAACTCAGGGCGAAGTATGGGAGGAGATCCTTCCCCGTCAGGAAGGGAGACAAGGTCAGGGTCATGAGGGGAGACTACGCCGGGCGAGAGGGGAAGATAATCGGCGTCGACAGGGAGAAGTATAGGATACACATAGAGGGCCTGACTAGGAAGAAGGCTGACGGGACCGAGGTCCCCATCCCCATACACCCCTCCAAGGTCATGATAATCGAACTTGACCTCAGCGACGAGCGGCGGAAGGCCGCGCTCGAGAGGGGAAAGGAGGCTGAGTGATCATGACGAAGAAGGGCGGAGGAAGGCACCTCAAGAGGATGAAGGCTCCGGGCTACTGGCCCATCGCCAAGAGGGAGTTCAAGTGGACCGTTAAGCCTAGGCCGGGCCCGCACCCCATTGACAGGGGTATCCCGCTCCTGATCATAGTCAGGGACATACTCAAGCTCGCCACGACGGCGAGGGAGGCCAAGAGGATAATCCACCAGAAGGAGATCCTCGTGGACGGTAGACCGGTCTACGACCACAAGTTCCAAGTCGGGCTCCTAGACACGATAGCAATCCCCAAGGCTGAGATGTATCTCCGCATGACCTCTGATCCCACCAAGTTCCTCCGGCTTATCGAGATACCTGAGGAGGAGGTCGAGCTCAAGGTGGTGAGGATAAAGAGGAAGACGGCCGTCAAGGGAGGGAAGATCCAGCTCACAGGCCATGACGGCAGGAACTTCCTCACCGAGCCGGGCACAGACCTGGCCAAGGTGAGGGTCGGCGACTCCCTCCTCATCAAGGTGCCCAGCCAAGAGGTCGTCGAGCTGCTGCCCCTCCGAGAGGACGCGATCGCTTTGGTCATAAGTGGAAGGCGTGCAGGCCGAATCGGGAAGATAGAGCGCATTGCTGAGTTCGTGGAGGTGAGGGACCTCGAGGACCCGAACCTGACGTACAGGGCGCTGAAGGAGAGCCTGATCGTGGTGGGTAGGGAGGCCCCCGTCATCAAGGTGAGGTGACTAGCCCATGGGGTCCAGCGCGGAGAGGGTCGAGGAGAGCTACGAGGAGAAGTGGAAGAGCAACCCAATGCTTGAGCCCAGGCTTCTGGCTGTGACTCTCAATATAGCGGTCGGAAGGAGCGGTGAGGTGCTGGAGAGGGCAGCTTCTGTGCTCGAGGAACTCACGGGTCAGAAGCCGGTCCAGAGGAGGGCCAAGAGAACTATCAAGGAGTTCGGGATCAGGAAGAGGGAGCCCATCGCCGTGTCTGTGACGGTCAGGGGCAAGAAGGCCTATGATCTGCTGGACAGGGTCGTGGAGGCAGTCGGCAGGAAAGTCAAGGGTTCCTCTTTCGATGAGTTCGGTAACTTCGCCTTCGGCATCAGGGAGCACATAGACATCCCGGGCATGAAGTACAAAGCGGAGGTGGGGGTGTTCGGCATGGACGTCATCGTTACCATGGGCAGGGCTGGCTACAGGGTCGCGAGGAGGAGGCTCAAGAGGAAGAGGATCCCGAAGAGGCACAGGCTCACCAGGGAGGAGGCCATCGAGTACGTCAGGAAGCGCTTAAAGATCGAGGTGGTCGAGGAGGAGTGAGAGGTGTTGAGATTGGCCAAGCCGAAGAAGAAGGTCAGGGCGAAGGGAAAGGGCGCTTACGTGTGTAGGAGGTGCGGTAGGGTAGGCTACGGCATCATCAGGAAGTACGGGCTGTACCTCTGCCGGTCTTGCTTCAGGGAGGTCGCCCCCCTGATGGGGTGGAGGAAATACGAGTAGTCGGGGGTGTTGCGCGTGACTCGGCTGGATCCACTGGCGGACGCCCTGAGCGCCCTCACAAACGCCTCCAGGCTGGGGAAGCGTGAGGTCGTAATCCCAATAGCCTCGAAGCTCATCG
>JAOZGN010000014.1 GCA_027491555.1 Thermoproteota archaeon | reverse complement strand
CTACCACAAGAGGTACCACAAGCTCTACGGGGCCAAGCAAGCCGGGCTTGACGTGCTCAGGCTCTACTTGCAGAGGCTCACCAACGACGACCTCGACTTCATCATATCCTCCGGCGTGGTGTCAGGCAAGGACATCTACGACATAGGAACGAAGGGCAGGCTGGCGTCCGACATAGTCCGGCGGGTCTCCTCTGGCCTGAAGCTCCTTAGAAGGCCTTCCGTGCTTAGGCAGCTGGTGAGGGTTAAGGAGTACATGGACAGGGCCGTCGAGCTGTACTCTAACTTCCCAGATTCTCCAGAGGGCTTCGAGAGGTGGTACGCCGAGGACAGGGCCCTCTTTAACGAGGTTCAGACGTGGATGAAGGGGGTCTAACCACCCTTCCCCCTCTCCTTTGCCCCCCATCCCGGCGGATCCATCTGATCAGCTGGGCCTGCGCCTCCTGACCACGAAGTAGTTCACCTTCTCGCACTGAGTGCATGCGACGAAGACCCCGTACCTGCCCTTCCTGGGCACCGCTGGGGCTCCACACTCCCTGCACCGCAGGGGGGTCTGGTCGCAGTTGCCAAGACACCGAAGGTACTGGAGCGTCTTCCCGGACTTGGTGCGGATCCTGCCCCTGACGAGGGGCAGCCCGCAAATGCAGGCGTCGGTCAGGACCTCCTCGCCGGGATAAAGGTTGTACTTCACGTCACACTCCGGGTAGGCCGAGCAGGAGACGAACCTGCCATATCTGGACCTACGGATGACCAGGGGGGACCCACACTTGGGGCACGTACCCACCTCGCGCGACGCGCGCCTGTGGGCCCTCACGGCCTCGGCCAGCGACTGGCCCAGCTCGAGGCTCCGCTGCTCGAACTCACTCGCGATCTCCTCCAGCCTCTTCAGCGTGCTCTGGAGGAACTCCCGGTGGTCCAGTCTCCCCAGCTCTATCTCCTGCATGGCCCTGTCGAGCTGAGCCGTCAGCTCTGGGCTCACTATCTCAGGAACGCTCTTCTCCAGGGCTCTAACCACGGCCTCTCCGACGGGCGTTGGTTTGAAGCTCTTGCCCTCCACGTACCCTCTCTCCCTGAGTATGTCGAGGATCTGAGCTCTCGTGTTCTTAGTCCCCAGGCCCAGCCTCTCCATCTCCCTGATCAGGCTCCTGGGGGTGTAGCGAGGTGGAGGTTGGGTCTCCTTCTCCTCGATCCTGACGTCGACGCACCTCAGCCTCTCCCCGCTCTCGACCCTCGGAAGCCCCCTCTCCTCGGCCTTCGCGTACGGGTAGACCCGCCTCCATCCCCGCTCGAGGATCACTCTGCCCGTGGCCCTGAAGGGGTGTCCCCTTACCTCCACGTCTATCCTGGTCCTCCTGTCCCTGCCGTCTGGCGAGAGCGTAGCGAGGACCCTCCTGGCTATGACCTCGTAGACCCTCGCGTGCCTCTTGGTGGGCAGGTCGTCGGGCCCCTTAGGGGCACCGACCACATGGATGCAGGGGTGGGCTGGGTCGTCCTTCCTTCCCTCCACAGGCCTGGACCTCATGTTCTCCAGCACCCACTCTGCCGCGTCCCTGAGCGGCTCCCATCTCTGGATCACCCTGACCATCGCCTCGAACTCCTTCCTGCCCCACTCCTTTGGGTACTTCTGACTCTCAGTGCCGATGTAGCTGATCAAGCCAGCCTCATAGAGCTGCTGAGCGATTCCCTTTGTCCTGTCGGCTATCTGCCTCGGCGTCAGGCCGGTGATCTTGCTGACCTCCACCTGCATGTCGGTGCCGTTGAACGGGGGCGGGGGAGGGACCTTGACCTCCCTTGCGCTGACCTTGGCCAGGCCAAACTCGTTTAGGACATCCTCCCTTATCTTCTCGGCCAGCTCCCTGTCCCAGATCCTGTCCTGTCCTTTGGGAGGTAGGGCGACGGCCTCGAACGTCTCCCCTCTGGGCGTCTCGAAAGAGCCGGTAACTACGTAGTACTTGCGTGGCACGAAGTTCCTTATCTCCTCCTCCCTCCTGACTATCAAGGCCAGGGCCGGGCTCTGGACCCTCCCTCCGGAGAGAACCTTAACCCAGCTGTGCTCCCTCGTAGACAGCGTGAGAGCACGTGTCACGTTGGCCCCCCACTCGAGGTCGAGAACCCTCCTAGCCCATCCGGCGTTCGCCCGGGGGTAGTCGAAGGGCTTTAGATCGGCGAAGGCCCTCTCTATCGCCTCGGGGGTGAGGGCGGAGAACTCCGCCCTCAGTATCTCCTTCTCACCCTCCCAGCCCAGGTATCGAACGATCTCCAGTCCTATGGCAGAGCCCTCCGTGTCCAAGTCGGTGGCGACGATGATCCGGTCAGCGTCCCTCCCCTCCTCGCGGATAACCCTGAGATAAGCGGATTTTGACCTGATGGGTCGAAACACGAGCTTCTCCGGGGGGTATATCACAGGGAAGGTCCACTCCTTCTTTGAGTCGGGAAAGTCTAGCTCCAGGACGTGTCCAGATGCGGGGGCAACGACCCACTCCTCGTCATCCCTCTCGAATCGATACAGGGTCACCCTGCCCCTCTTCTCCGACTTGACGCTCCCTTCACCCAGGATCTGCGCTATCTTCTGGGCCACTCTGGGCTTCTCGGTGATTACGAGGACCTTCCCCATGCCCGACCCCGCCCGCCACTTGGCGATTTAAGTCCTTGCAGATCCACCCTCGATACCCCACCTTCATATGGGCGGCGGGTCGGAGGGAGAACGCCACGAGTTCAGAATCACCGACATTCAAATTCGGAAAACAACGGTTATAACCTCCCCCCCGCACCCTGCCGTTCGGGTGTCGAGTCCCATGGAGAGGTTCGGAGACCAGATCTACACCCGTGAGAAGGAGGCCGAGCTGGGAGGGGAGAAGCACACCCCACACATCGAGGCCCCAGACAGGGTGAAGGCTGGCGAAGAGTTCGAGGTCTCGATAATCGTCGGCAAGGACATTCCCCACCCGAACACCGTGGAGCACCACATCAAGTGGATTCAGGTCTTCATCAGGGAAGAGGACAGGCCATACAACCCCATCCACATCGCCACCTTCGATCTGGGTCCGGCGTACGCAGAGCCCAAGGTCACCTTCAAGATGAAGCTGGTCAAGTCAGCGACCCTTTTCGCCTTGGAGTACTGCAACGTCCACGGGGTCTGGGAGAACTCCAAGAGGATTGAGGTTGAGTGAGGGGGATTTCTATGGCGAAGTGGAGGTGCACGGTCTGCGGGTACGTCCTAGACGAGGAGAAGGGGGATCCCTCGCACGGGATAGCCCCGGGCACCAAGTTCGAGGATCTGCCGGAGGACTGGGTCTGCCCGATATGCGGGGCCTCCAAGGATCTATTCGAGAGGATCGACTGAGAGCCAGTCCCTTTTTCTTCTTTCTCGGGAGCCGCTTCTGCCGGGCCACCCTGTGCGGTTAGAGGCCCTCAGGAAACCGCCTTCCTCCCCTCGTCGGTTATGACGTAGACCCCCCTGCTGGGCCTAGACACCAGCCCCCTGTTGAGAAGTCCCCTCAGCTTGCCCGTGACCTTCCTCGTCGGCAGACCGGCGATCTCGGCTATCTTAGAGCAACCTGCCGGCTCCTTGAGAGACGCCAAGGCCTTGAGGATGGCGATGGCCTCCTCGTCCAACTCGGCCTTGGCGCGCCCGCCGCCGCTCTTCGAACCGCTCCTCCTCTTTCTGCAGGGCATACCAAAAAGTCCCCCAGGACAAAGATAAACGTTCACCCAGACGGCATTAAGCCAGCGTTTAGCTGCCATAGTCCCATATTTATTTGCCTTTTTACGCCAGATCTTTTAGAAGTTTCCATTCCAAAATAAAAAGGTTTCTTTTTCGAATTGTTTAATTGCAACCTCGGAACAGGAGGTTCGAGCGACTAATGGTGAGGACCACCAAAGCAGGACTCGTGCTCGACGATAAGGACCTAGCCATAGTGAGTATGCTAATGAAAAACGGGAGAGTGACTTACAGGGAGCTGGCCGACGCGCTCGGGATAAGCGACGTCGCCGTCAGGAAGAGGCTCAACAGGCTAGAGAAGAGTGGGGTCATCCTTGGCTACACCGCCGTAGTTGACCCCAAGGCGCTGGGTTACAGGGTCACCTCCCTGACCGGGGTGGACGTAGAGCCTGGGGATCTCATCAGGCTGGCCAGGGAGCTGGCGTCCAGGGAGTACGTTAAGGGAGCTTGGATAACGGCTGGAGACCACGCGATAATGCTCGAGATCTGGGCAAGGGACGAGGAGGAGATGGAGAGGATACTCAGAGAGATCGGTCAGATGCGGGGAGTCACGAGGGTCTGCCCGGCCGTGGTGACGGAGACTCTGAAGGTGAGGTGCTGACTCACGCGCGTGAGGGTACTGATCCACCCCAGGGCGCGAAGGCGGGGGGTCGAGGTGGAGGGAGACCTCGCGGTGGTCTACGTTCAATCTCCACCAGAGAAGGGCAGGGCGAACGAGGAAGCGAGGGAGATCCTCGCGGAATACTTTGGAGTGAGCAAGAGCAGGGTCAGGCTCGTCAAGGGACTGAGGTCGAGGGAGAAGGTGTTTGAGGTCGAGGATGTGGAAGAACCGTGAACTCGACCAGGGGGGGATTTTCATATCCATTTGGTAGCTTCCGGGGATTTACTACTCGATTTCGCCCATAGGTGGGCGGTCGGGTCATGACATTGGATTAAATAGGATGGCGTGCGGGGCGCAGCTATGAGCAACGCACGCGGCCCAGCAGCTATCGTACTGCTGGGCTCCCTCATCCTCTTGACCGCCCCCTTACCTGGGGGGTACGCACCCGCCGAAGCCGCCGTCACGATCATCGACGACTTGGTGTGCTCTTCTGCCCCCTCCGGTGGGGACTACGTGAGTTTTCACTCGCCCATAGGAGAGATCATTCGCCCGAGACTCGGGACCATAACTTCGGTCCTAGTCTACGTGGAGTTTTCCTCTATAAGCGGACCCGCCCCGCTTACCCTCAGGATCCACAGGGGGTCGATCTCCGGGCCCGTGATCGCAGAGAGGACAAAGCAGATCAGCGTCGGGGGGCCGAGGTGGGAGGAGTTCTCTTTCTCGGAACCCGTGGAGGTGGACCCCGGGGAGCCCTACTTCCTCGAGCTCTTCTCCACCTACGCAGTCTCCTGGAAGACTATGGGGTACGACTGCCCAAATGGGGACAAGGTAAGGGATGGTGCTGTGGCCACGGGAAGTTTCGCAAAAGACTATCTCTTCAAGACTAGGGGGATTAAACCCTCACTCGGTATGGGCTTGAATCAGACCGAGGTCACTCTCACCCAAGGGAGTTCAAAGCAGGTTCAGGTACTGCTGACGTCGGTTTACAGATTCGAGGGGGAGGTAAGCCTCCGGACCACGGATCTCTCCGCCTCCGGGATAACCACGGGCTTCGACGACCCAACACCTTTCGTTCCCGCCGGGGGGAGGAAGAAGGTCACCCTCTCCATATTGGCCTCGGAGGACGCGACCCCCGGAGACTACACGCTGAGAGTCACAGCTACATTCAATGCCTTCTGGGGAGGCTTGGCCGTACAGGAGGAGCTGACGCTGCACGTGGTTGAGGCACCAAGGGACTTCGCCCTGTCCATCTCACCCACGGAGAGAACGGTGGAAGCCGGATCCGAGGCAACGTTCACGGTCGAGGTGACTCCAGTGGGAGACTTCGACCAGATGGTTCACCTCAGCGTGTCGGGGCTCCCCGAGGGTGCCACGTACTCCTTCAGCGGGCCCAGCGGGGTTCCTCCCTTCTCCACGACCCTGACGGTCTCCACCCAGACGTCGACTCCGGAGGGGTCGAGCGTGATCACCGTCTCCGGGTCGGCCGGATCCCTGAGCCACTCCGTCACCGCTCAGCTGACCGTTCAGAGAACCGTGCAGCCGGACTTCTCGATATCACTGTCTCCAGCTTCCTTGACGGTAACTCAGGGCGACGTGGCTGAGTTCGAGATCGAGATAACCCCGATTGGAGGATTTTCGGACCCCGTAACAGTAAGCCTGGAGGGTCTGCCTCAGGACTCAACGTTCTCCGTGACTCAGACTGGAGCCTACACCGCGACGCTCTCCATACAGACTGGTGAGGCCGTTGGGAGCTTTGTGCTGACCGTGACCGCCTCGGGCGGGGGGAAGACCCATTCGGCTATGGTCACGCTCGTCGTTAACCCGAGGGCGACCCAGCCTCCCCAGACGACGGCTCCCCCGACCTCTTCGAGCCCCCCGAGCACTACCTCGCCGCCCAGCCAGTTCGACTTCGAAGTTGAGGTCTCCCCGGCGGCGGCGGAGGCCAGGACAGGGGACACGGTGACGTTCACCGTCGCGCTTAGAACGCTGTCTGGGGCGCCTCAGCCCGTCTCTCTCAGAGTCTCCGGGCTGCCCTCCGATTACGCCTACAGCATTGCCCCAGAGCAGGTCACTCCAGACGGGATCTCCACGCTGGAGGTGAGGACGGGGACAACGACGGGGACCTTCTCGGTGACCGTGACCGCCTCGGGCGGGGGGAGCGTCAAGACTGCCACCGCGAGGCTGACCGTCCAGCCCGCGCAGCCCACCAGCCCTGCCAGGTGCGTCATAGCCACGGCGGCCTACGGCTCGGAGCTGGCGCCCCAAGTTCAGATGCTCAGGGAGTTCAGGGACGGATACGTGTCCCGTACCTACGCTGGATCGGCTTTCCTCAGAGTGTTCAACGCCTTCTACTACTCCTGGAGCCCAGGGGTCGCAGAGTTCATCTCGGGCAGGCCGAGGCTTATGGCGGCCGTGAGGCTCGGCATCACACCCCTGCTGTGGTCTCTCTCCGCGTCCAAGGTAATCATGGATGCGATGGGCCCGTCGGAAGTCTCCGTGACCCTCGCGGGCGTGGTGGCCTCTGGCCTCCTGGGTGTATCGTACCTCCTCGCCCCGCTTGCCCTGGCGCTGCGCCTCTCGGCGGGTGAGGTCGACCCGCGTTGGGTCAATGCCGCGCTCGCGGCTGCTGGGGCGGGACTCCTCGTCCTGGCCTCTGGCGTGGCGGCCTCATCCCAGCCGCTCGCGGCTCTCGGGTCCACTGTCCTAGTCCTCTCTACCGTGTTGGGTGTACCCCTAGGTCTCGCCTGGGTGGCGACCAGGATCGGGGCCCTCAGACGGTCCTGAGGGCCCGAGGCATTTTTTCTCAGGCCCTCGAGACGGGTGCTGGCTTGAACCCTAGGGTAAGGAGGCTCCTGGGGTCGAACTTGACGCCGGCAAACTCGCTCCCGGCGGCCCCCACCACCCAGTCCAGCTCGAGCGCCGCCTGCTCTACTAAGCAGGGCATCACCCCCGCGGGGGCGAAGGGCGGGATCCCCCCTGGGCTGAACCCCAGGAGGCGCTTGACCTCCTCTGGGGTCGCGAGCCTGGGCTTCTTCAAACCCACCAGGTCCCTCAATGCCTTGACATCCACCCTCCTGTCTCCGAGCGTCACGACCGCGGCGAACCTGCCCCCCGCCGTGAAGATCAGGGTCTTGACCACCCTCTCCAGCGGCACCCCGAGCGCCTCGGCGGCCCCCTCGGACGTCCTCCCGCTGACCTCCTCGTGCCTGAGGATCTCCCCATCGATCCCAAGCCTCGACATGAGTTCGAGCGTCCTCCTTATGCCCTCCTCGATCTCGTCGCGCACGGCTCTTCACACGCGGAGCGTCCGAGAAAAGGTTTCCGCCGGCTATTGGCGCCCATCCATCTCGGCCGCGTACCTCTTGAGGAACTCGACCATGAACCTGTGCCTGCCCTCTGCCAGCCGCCTTCCCGTTCGGCTCCTGAAGTGGGTGCGGAGGTTCAAGAGCTTGGAGGCGAAGTGGTGTATGGCCGACGGATCTGGGCCATCCAAATTCATCTCGAGGTTTGGAGGGTTCTCTGGGTCCCAGTCGAGGATTCCGAGCCCCTCTGGGGATCCGTAGAATGCTGCAAACGCGAATGCCCTCGCGATGCCCCTGGCACCCATCGCGTCAAGCAGATCGGCCTCCCTGAGAGTCTGGGCCTCGGGGGTATCCCCCTCCGCTCCAGCCAGGTGAGACTCGTAGGAGGCGCCCACTATGGTCTCGGCCACCCTCTCCACGAGTTCCTCGGGCCACCCAATCTTGGTCAGCTCCCGTCTGGCTACCTCCGCCGACGCCTCAGAGTGACCTTCGTGGCCCGCCTCGAACCGGGGGGCGGCGTCGTGGAAGTAGGCGGCCGCGACTACTACGGCCTCGTCGGCCCCGAGTTCCCGAGCTATCACCCTGGCCGCGTTGACCACCGCGAGGATGTGGTCCCAGCCGTGCGCGGGATCCCGGCCGTAGTACTTCCTGGCGACCGACGCCAGGGCCTCCTCCTCGGGTGACAGGGGCGGCATCGTCCACAGCACCGGGAGACCCTTTATTACGGTCACTCACCGAAGGGGGCGATGCCGCTGGCCGACGCGCTAGAGCGGAGGCTGATCATGTTCACTGGGAAGGGGGGAGTGGGGAAGACCACCTGCTCCGCCGCCACCGCCGTGCGGCTGGCCGACGCCGGGAGGAGGGTGCTCCTGCTATCCAGCGACTTTCAGCCGTCTCTGAGCGACATCCTCGAGGTTGACGTCAGGGGGAAACCCACGTCGGTCCTACCGACCCTTCACGCGGTAGAGCTGGACGAAGACCTGATCCTCAAGATGTGGAGGCATAGATATGGAGACGAGGTCTACCA
>JAOZGN010000011.1 GCA_027491555.1 Thermoproteota archaeon | reverse complement strand
GGTCATCCCCGAAGTCACGAGGGCGTAGGCCAGGAAGGCGAACTCGACCTCCCTCACACCCAGATGTCGGAAGTAGAGGAATCCCGCCGCGTAGCTCGCGACCGCGAGGACCAGAAGGGGCGTCCTCATCGCGCGGTCGCTGACGAATATGTCGGCCGCCCCCGAGCGGGCCACGGCGAGGACCGGAACGACCGGACCCAGCACTAGGAATGCGAAAGCTGCGGCGATCTCTGTGGGCGAGAGCCCGAGTCTCAGGGAGAGCGCCGCCACCACGATCGCGGAGAAGGTGATGGGTGATAGCGCCAGGGAGACGGCCTCGTCCCAGCTCATCGCGAGCCTGCCTCGCGGCTTGCAAATATGCTTTCGGCCCTAGAGGGCTCAGTCTGCGTCCGGCTCCTCCCTCATGGCCTCAATGGCGGAGGCGACGGCCTCGTCTATACCCGGGGCCTCGCTCAGGAGGCGGGATAGGGCGTCGCTCACGAGCCTCACGTCTGAGGACCCGAGGCTCTCCTCTATTCCGACGCAGTTCGCGTGGAAGGTCTTGGTGAACAGCCCATTCCTCCTCCCGAGGCCCCTTGACTCCAGCGACTCCTCGACTATCCTCAAGACCATGCCGGCCGGGTCTTTAGACTTGGCGCCGACGAGGGACTCAACCAGGTCGTCGACCCAAGTCGGACCGGACCCCACCAACGCGTGAACGACCCCCTCCAGGCCGGTGAGCTGCGTGGGTCCTCTGTACTCGACGGAGTAATCTTGCCTCCTGCTCAGGCCCAGAAAGACCTTCCTCTCCCTCCTCACGAGCCGAATCGACCCCTCGGCCAACAACCCCGCCAGCGCGGCGAGGATCGCCGACGCCGCCAGACCCCTCTTCGAGACCATAGCCTTGGAGCATGGAGCTCTCAAGCCGAAGAGCTTCGCTCCCTTGGAGAACCCCTCGGGACGCACGTAGACAATCTCGCTGAAATTGAGCCTCAATAAGGCAACTCCGACCCCACACCCGCCCTCTAGATATAAAGCACCGAACCTTTTTCCAGAGGTCGAGGCCGGTAGTTTAGGGCGGCAAGGTTGGCGGCCGATCCCCTGACCCACTACTCCCGCGAGGATGTCTCGAGGGAGATCGCTGATTATGCGCGTTCCAGGTGGGTGGCGGTCGAGGCCGGAGCCAGGGGCGGCAGGAGGATGTTCTTCAGGTACCGGGGCGATGAGCCTCTCGCTATAGGCTCTCCCGATGACGTCCCGGCCGTCATAAGGAGGTTCGCCTTCGCCAGGCCCAGGGCCGTTTACGCAACGGCCAACCTCTACTCTCGGCTGACCTCCCGGTTTGATGTGGACAAGCCCGAAAACGTCTCGGCGACCACGGCAGTCTGGGACATAGACAACGAGCTCGAGGGCTGGAAGCAGACCCTCGAGGCCGCCAGGTTGATAGTCGAGGAGCTCGAGCGGGCTGGCGTGACGAAGTCGGTCTACCTCAAGTGGTCCGGCAGAGGCTGCCACGTCCACCTCCACGAGGAGGCGTTCTCGCCAGAGCTGAGGTCGGAGCACCACCCGCTTGACCTAGCCTACGCCGTGGTAGAGTACGTGATCAGGAGGATAGAGGACCGCGTGGCCGAGCTGGCCAGGGACTCACCCCAGGGAGGACAGCGGGCGCTGGCCGTGGAGAACGACATGGACATGAAGAGGGTCTTCACGGTTCCGCTCTCGCTCCACAGGGAGCTCGACGTCGTTGCGGTCTGCTTCAAGCCTGACGAGATCGACGACTTCGACCTGGACTGGCTGAGGCCCGATGGGTTCAGGCACAACCCAGACTGGAGGGAGCACGAGGCGGGCGAGGCCGACGAGCTGGCCAGGCGCGCCCTGGGGGAGGTGGGCGGGTACTTCACTGCCAAGGCCTCGGGCGAGGTCAGGACCAGGGTGGGCACCCCGCTCACCAGAGCCCCGGCCAAGAAGCCGAGAGCGCCCTCGACTGGGCCGAGGGCCAGGAAGATAGGTCGCTTCCAGGTGATGGGGCTCCTCCAGGCGGCCAGGTACTACCTGCTCAGGGGCGACCTGGAGAAGGCCAAGTCCTTCGGCCTCAACAGGGCGATATTCTACGCCTGGGCGAAGAGGACAGGCGGCAGGGTGCGGAGGCCCAGGCCAACCGCGCCGAGGCAGAAGACCCTGCTGGAGGCGGAGGAGGCCGAGAGACCCAGGTTCGAGTCCGTCGGCGACGAGGTGGCCTACCTCTCCGACGACGGCTACTTCGAGATAGGGGACCAGGTCCAGAGGCCGGAGGACTACGACAGGCAGATCGCCTCCAAGATAGGGCAGGCGGTCCCCTATGAGGAGGCCTGGAGGGCCGCGCTGAACTACCTCTCCACGTTCCCGCGCGAGGTCCTGCTGAGCCAGAGGGAGTTCTTCGAGAAGGCCTACAAGCCCGTGAGGGACCGCTTCCACGAGGTCCTAGAGAGGTACTCATCCAAACGTCCGAGGGGCCTCGACGAGGCCTGACCGCCTCGGAGATGGGAGAAGGCATAAGTACCTCTCTCGCCCTCGATCGACGCGATGAGCGGGCTGGCGGGGATCAGGGTAGTGGACCCCCACTCCCACCACCAGTTCAGCAACTACTCCACCCTCGTTATGCTCAGGGAGGCCAGCTACCGCGCGGCAGCCTGCCTGTCCTACATCCCCGTGAGGCCCTCGTCGGCCTCAACTCTGAGGGACCTATTCGAGTGGCTCGTCGAGGAGGAGAGGGCCCGCTTCGAGAGGGTGGGCATTAGGCCCGTGATAGGCGTCGGGATACACCCGAGGAACATCCCCCGGACAGGGAGGTCCGACGCCCTGGCTTATGTGGAGGAGTACCTGCCCAGCGCCGACGTGCTGGGCGAGGTTGGGCTGGAGACGGGCTTCAACCTCGAGAGGGAGATCTTCGCGAGGCAGATAGACGTGGCCGAGAGGCTGGACAGGCCCGTAATCGTCCACACGCCTAGGACGGGGAAGGCCGAGGCCCTCCGGCTGGCCCTGAGGGTCCTGCGCGAATCCAGACTCCAGCCAGAAAGGGTCCTCATCGACCACTTGACGGTGGACCTGATCCGGGAGGTCCCCAGGGGGTATTACCTGGGGCTCACGGTCCAGCCGGGCAAGCTGACGGAAGGCCAGGTCGCCGAGATCTTGAGGTCCGTCCCTGACCGCAGACTCCTCATGGTCGTCGACAGCGACGCCGGCAGGGAGGACTCCGACCCACTGGCGGTGATGAAGGTGGCCCGCCACCTCGCCAGCCTGGGGATTCCAGTGGACGAGGTCGCGGACCTGGTAGCCGGGAACGCCAGGAGGTTCCTGGAGATCTGACCCCCACACGCACTGAATGCGAGTTTCACGAGGCCTCAATCCTCTCGGGACCTCAGGGCGAGCGCGAACGCGGCCTGTCCCAAGGCTATTCCCCCGTCGCCAGCCGGCACCTTCGCATTCAGCCTTACCTCCAGGTCCTCCTCGGCCAGGGCGTCCTCTACCCCTCTGACGAGTATGGTGTTCACCGCGGCGCCCCCCGAGACCGCCACGAAGTGGGCATCTAGGTGACCCGCGACCTCCCCTGCCACCTCGCCCAGCGCCCGCCCCAGCAGGTATATCGCGGTGTAGGCGAGGTCCCGGGCCTCTGCGTCGCCCAGGCTCTCCAGCACGGACTCGACTAGGCGAGAGGTGTCCACCACCGCGACGCCGTCCCGGCGCACTGGAGCCTCGACGCCCTCGACCAGCCTGCCGCCCCTCGCGCGCGCCTCCAGCTTCATCGCCGGCTCCCCCTCGTAGGTCCTCTCGAAGCAAACTCCAAGTAGTGTCGATATGGCGTCTAGGATCCGCCCCGCGCTGGATATCCTCGGCACGTCGGGGTCTCTAGCCTGCGACAGGGCCACCCTTGCCTCGACCTCGCCCCTCGGCAGCCTCTCGGTCAGCCCGAGGCGTGACAGCGTCTCGACGACCTCAGAGTCGGACATGAACGTGGAAAGCACGCCGATCAGCATCCTGACGGGCCACCTAGTCGCGAGGTCCCCGCCCGGCATCGGCTGAGGCGTGAGGTATCCTATTCTCTCGAAGCCCTCATATCCAGCGACGAGGACCTCCCCGCCCCAGAGGGTCCCGTCCAGCCCGTACCCCAGACCGTCAACCGCCACGCCGACGACCCTCTCCCCCATGGGAACCCTCTGCTCCGCCATGACCGAGATCACGTGGGCGTGGTGGTGCTGGACCGTCGCCAGCTCCACCCCGGCGCGCTCCGCCCACCTCTCGGCGAGCTTTCGGCTGGCGTATCCGGGATGGGCGTCGGCCACCAGCGTGGCTTCGGAGGGATCGATCCCGTAGGCGTCGCAGAAGAACCTGAGAGCTCTGTCGAGGTAGTCTAGGTTCTCGAACTCGTCGGTGTCCCCTATGAACTGGGTGAGCACGACCTTGTCTCGGAAGGCCACGGCCCCGGCGCTCTGAAGCTCCGCGCCGAACGCTATGACCGGCCTCTCCAGCTCGGCGGGGAGCCTTATCCAGGCAGGGGCGTATCCCCTCCCGCGTCTGAGCATGGTGACCCTCCCCGCGGTGAACCTGACGACGCTGTCGTCCACCCTGTTTACGATCCTCCTGTTGTGGTGGAGGAAGTAGTCCACGAACCCGGACAGCCTTCGCCTGGCGCACTCCTCATCCGTGCACATGGGCTTGCCGTGCTCGTTACCGCTAGTCATGATGAGGATCCTGTCCCTGGTCTTCCTCAGCAGCATGTGGTGCAGCGGGGTGTAGGGCAGCATGACCCCGACTGTGTCCAGCCCGGGCGCGACCAGGTCCGATATGGAAGAGTCGGGCCTCCTCGGCAGCAGGACGATTGGCCTCTCCGGACTGGTCAGGAGGGCCTCGGCCTGAGGATCGACCTCGACGTGCCCCCTCGCCGCGTCGAGGTCCAGGGCCATGAGCGCGAACGGCTTCTGAGGTCTCCTCTTCCTCTCCCTCAGTCGGGCCACGACCTCGTCGTCCGTGGCCAGGCAGGCGATGTGATACCCCCCAACCCCCTTTATCGCCACCACCGCGCCCTCGTCGATCAGCCTGGCCGCCTCCGAGATCGGGTCCTCCACCTCAAGCCTCTGACCGCTGGAGTCCTCCATCCAGAGCCTCGGCCCACACCTGGGGCAGGATATGCCCTGAGCGTGGAACCTCCTCACGTTCTCCGGGTCCTCGTACTCCCTCCGACAGTCGTCGCAGAGCAGGAAGTCCCTCATGGACGTGTTTGGCCTGTCGTAGGGGACGGCCTCGATCATCGAGAACCTGGGGCCGCACCAGGCGCAGCTGTTGAATGGATAGCGGTAGTGCCTGTCCCCGGGGTCGTAGACCTCCCTGAGGCAGTCTTCGCACACGGCCAGGTCTGGAGGGATCATGGAGTAGAGCCTGGCCCCCTTCCTGCTTGGGAGGATCTGGAACTCGCTCGCTCCGATTGGCTGGTCCTCGACCAGGGTGAGCTCCTCTATCCTAGCCGGAGGCGGCCTCTCCAGCAGCAGGAGCCTCAGGAACTCGGCTATCTGCCCCTCGTCTCCCTCGACTCGTATCTCCACCTCGCTGCCGCCCATGTTCCTGACGTACCCAGCGATCCCCGTCTTTCTGGCCACCCTGTGCACGAAGGGCCTGAATCCGACTCCCTGAACTATGCCTGAGACCCTCAGGACTGCAGCCTTGCGGGGTTTTGGGCGCACCGCCTCACCCTGGCTCGAGGGGTATAAAATGGCACGTCGCCCCCTTCTGGTCGAAGTAACACTATTGAGGCAGATTAGTAACACCTATTAACAATACACTTAGCCCCATACCGGGGGCGAGGAGAACGCACATACCAGATGGATTCCTCGATCCCGTGACTTCTCTTGTCTTTTACGCAGTATCTCTAGCTGTGGTGGCATTCAGCTACAGGAAGTACTTCTCCGAACGAAGGGGAGACGTCTCTTCCCTGTCGGTGATGGCCGCTGCCATCTTCGCGGCCCAGATGCTCAACTGGCCGATTCCAGGAGGGACCAGCGCGCACCTCGTGGGGGGAGCTCTCGCGGCCATAATCCTAGGTCCGTTCGGCGGCTCCCTCGCCATGTTCCTGAACCTGGTCGTCCAGTGCTTGCTGATGGGCGACGGCGGTATAACCGCCCTTGGAGCCAACGCCTTCAACATGGCGATTGTCGACGCTTTCGTGGGGTACTGGGTCTACAGGGCGGTCCTGAAGCTCCTCGGGGAAGAGAGGAGGGGCCTGGCGGCCTTCTTCGGGGGGTGGATAGGGATAACCCTGGCCGCCGCGGCGTGCGGGGTCGAGATAGGCCTCTCCCCACAGTTTGGATACCCCCTCTCAGTCACGGTTCCCATCATGACCGCGTGGCACTTCGCCCTCGGCTTGGTGGAGGGGGCCGCGACTGGCGCCGTGGTCTTGTATCTGGCGAGGAGGTCTCCCGAGATCCTCTATGGGGGGTGATCTAGCGTGGTCAGCAGGAAGGCCCTCGTGGTCATAGTCGCCCTGGTCATGGTGAGCCCGCTCTTCGGCGTCATTGGGGCTGAGATCGTCGGGTACCGCGAGCCCCTCGAGGTGGCAGCCGAGGCCGTCGGCCTGACCGAGGGCGAGCCGGTGTGGGAAGGGGTTCTGCCAGACTACACGGTTCCGGGCCTCCCCGACACGGTCGGTTACGTGGTGGCGGGCTTCGCTGGCGTGGCGGTCCTGCTAGCCCCGGCGGCGTTGAGGGGTCGTAGGAAGTGAGATCAAGGCCATACTCTCCACTCCGCGGGCTCACGTCCGCGATCGGAGAGTGGGCGGCAGCCTTGGAGGCGTCCCCGGGCGCGCTGGAGGTCGACCCTAGGGTCGCCGCGCTGGGGGCGATCGCCGCGGTGAGCTCAGTCTCATTCAGCCGCACTCTCCTCCCTCCCATCTCTGGGGTTGTTCTGTCAACGGCGGCACTGGCGATAACCGGGCTCAGGGGCAGCAGGAGGATTCTCTCGGCGGGGACCTTCTGGCTGGTGTTCACACTCGCGATCATGGGGCCGAGGGTTGTCATGGAGGGTAGGGGAGCCATCCTGGAGGCTGTAACGACATCCCTGAGGGTCGCCGCCGGCGTGCTTCTCCTCATGACCTGCGTGGCGCTCGTGGGATCCGCCAAGATCTTCCAAGGGATGAGAGAGCTGGGTGCCCCGAGCGAACTCTGCGAGGCGCTGGCCCTGCTGGTTGCTCAGATCTCATCCACGCTCAGCGAGCTGAGCGGCCTCGTGGCCGCCAAGAGGTCCAGGGTCCTGTCGCGCCCCACCCTTAGGGGCGAGTATGGTCTACTGTCCCTTGCCACGTCGGAACTGTTCATCAGAGGCCCCTCTCGGGCGCTGAACCTTCGGGCGGCGATCAAGTCCAGGATCTGGACCAGTCGACCGACGAGTCAGGGAGATAGCCGGTCGACCGCGGCGTTTATCCTGATCCCGGCCGGGTGCCTGTTGGCGCTCCTGATAGAGGTGTTGCTGACTTGATTCCCTGGCTGGAGGCTAGGGAGGTATCCTTTTGCTATCCCGACGGGACCGTCGCGCTCGACAGCGTGACCGTGAGGGCAGATCCCGGGGAGATCGTGGCCATCCTGGGACCCAACGGCTCTGGTAAGACTACTCTGCTGATGATCCTGGCTGGGCTGCTGGAGCCGACATCTGGCGAGGTCCTGCTCGGCGGCCGACCCTTGTCGACCCTCCAAGACGAGTACAGGAGGATTTGCGGGGTGCTCTTTCAGAACCCAAGGGATCAGCTCCTGGCGCCCACCGTTTGGGAGGACGTGGCGCTGGGCCCGAGTCAGCTCGGCCTGAGGGGCGAGGAGCTGAGGTCGCGGGTCGAGTCGGCCCTCGCGGCTGTGGGGGCCTCCCATCTCGCCCAACGGTCTCCGCACCGCCTGAGCAGCGGTCAGGCGGCCAGGATTGCCCTCGCCGGACTGCTGGCGCACGACCCCCCGATCATCCTCTTGGATGAGCCCACGGCCTCCTTGGACCTAGAGGGCCGTCGTGCGCTGGGGAGAATCCTATTGGATGCCAGGCGGAGGGGGAAGATCGTCTTTGTGGCTACGCAGAGTTCAGATCTGGCAGCTGAGTTCGCTGACAGGGTCTACATGATGGTGAAGGGACGCGTCCGTGCCTCAGGCCGACCTGAAGAGATCCTCTCCGCCGCCGACACACTGGAGTCCGTTGGAGTAGAGCCCCCCATGGCCGTCAGGGTCTTCAGGGCCCTCTTCCCCGACTTGCCGGTGAGGGCGCCGGTGAGGTTGGACGAGCTTACGCAGATGCTTCTTCGACATATTGGACAGGATAGGGCCCTACCGTAGCTGAGGCTCCTCCCGTTGACCCTGGACGGAGCGTAGGACCGTTGACTTTCTGATCGTGCGGACCTAAGCTCAGAGGACTCCGAGCTCTCTACCCACTTCCTCCGCGAGGCCTCCCCCACCGAACTTCGCCCATATGGCGCAGGTCCCCTCCGATGACACCATGCAGGGACCGTACGGTCTCTCCGGGGTGCACGCCGTGAGGAACATGGGGCAGTCGGTGGGCCGCGCCATACCCAGCGTGACCTCGGCGCACCTGCAGCCCGGGGGTAGGTCCCTTCTCCAGGCCTCAGGAGTCATCTCCGGTATGCCGTAGGCCTCGAGGGCGTCGTACCTCCTGAACTCCCCCTTGAACGCCAATCCACTGGCTGGGACGAATCCTATCCCCCTCCAGCCGGCGTCCACCACGTCACACGTCTCCCCCATGAGCCTCTGCGCCTCTAAGTTCCCATCCCAGCTCACCACCCTCGAGTACTCGTTGACCAGCCTGGCCTTACCTTCCCTGACCTGCCTCAGGATCTCGAGGATCGCCAGAAGGACGTCTATGGGCTCAAAGCCCGCGACCACGGTCGGAATCCCGTACTCCTCCGGTATGAACGCCCAGGCCTTCGCCCCCGTGATGGCAGACACGTGCCCAGGGGCTATTATGCCCCTTATCGGGGCTTCGGGGTGTGTCTCGAGCACGTACCTCGTTATCGGAGGAGTCAGGCGGTGTACGTTGATGAACCTCAGGTTGTCCGGCGCGTCTCCGGCCCTTATCGGCGCCAGGGTCGCCGGCGCGGTGGTCTCGAATCCCACCGCCAGGAACACCGACTCCTCGCCGTCCTCGCGTGCCATTCTGACCGCGTCAAGTACGCTGTAGACGACCTCCACCCTGCCGCCCCGCGACCCGGCCTCCTCCAGGCTCTTGGGGAGGTCCGTCTCCGGAGGCCCCTGGAGCCTGTAGGAGTCCCCGTACGTGAAGATCCTTATTCCGTCCATCGCCAGCCTAACGGCAGCCTCGACGTAGTACCCGGGGGTCACGCAAACTGGGCACCCGGGCCCAGCGACGAGTTCTACGTTGTCCGGCATCAGAGACCTTAGGCCGTAGTGCGTTATCGTCCACTCGTGCGTTCCACAGAAGTCCATTATCTTGACTGGACCTTGCAGGCCGGCTGCTGCCTTCCTTATGGCCGAGGAAGCCTTCAGCGCCAGGTCCCTATCCCTGAATTCCCTCAGGGGGGCTCTAGAGGAGTCTTGCCCCATCCGCTGTCACCCTGTACCGGTTGGGAAGAAGGTCCTCGCGATCAGACAAAAAAGGAAGGGGGCCGGGCCGGCGAACTCACGCCGGCTCGATTCTCTCGACCAAATAGGTGGCGAGGTGGAGCACCTCGACTTCTGGACCGTAGAGGGATGCCCCCCTCTGGATGGTCTCCACGCACACAGGGCACGCCGTGACCACGATCTCTGCCTCGCTCTGTTTGACGTCGCGCATCTTCCTCTCTATCGACTTGAGGTAGGCCTCTTCGGCCTTCGCGATGAAGTTACTCTCCCGCTCCGAGAGCTCGAACTTCATGCCGGTCAGCTGACCCATGGCCTCGTGCAGCTCCCTGGTCATGCACCCCATGCCGCTCCCTCCCCCGCAGCAGTAGGACTCTGCTCCGTGGTGTGGGAGCTCCCTGAACTCCGTCGTGGCTTCTCTCAGGAGGATCCTGGGCTCTGGTATGACCCCACTGGCGCGGGCCAGCTTGCAGGGATCATGCCATGTGACCTTGTCGCTGCCCGACTTGAACTTCACCTTCCCCTGCCTCAGCAGCTCGACTAGAAACTCCGCGAGGTGCAGGACCCTGTACTCTGGGACCCTGCCGACCACGCCCGGCAGCTCGAACCTGAGGTCAGTGTACGGGAAGCCTCCGTCGGATAGGAGCACGGTCTTAGCCCCAAATTCCTTGAGGTAAGAGTCGATTGCCGATAGGACGGTCTTCTTCTGTTCCAAGTTACCTGTCACCGACCCCACGGCCGGTCTTATGGCCAGGGGCTTTGACGGCATCGTCCAGTCGACTCCAATCTTGCTCAGGATCCGGATCGTGTTTACCACGGAGTCCGGGACGAACATGGCCTCCGCGAGCCACGGCATGTAGAGTACTTGGGCGCCCTTCTTGTCGAGCGGCAGGTCGCCGCCCACAGCCTCGCTGGCCTTGTCAAGGATCTGCTGCCAGACCCTCGCTAGGCCCTCGTTCTCCATGAACCGGCCGGACGCCTCGAACTGCTCGAAGGCCTTGAGGATCGTCGGGGTCATCCCGATGGAGTCGACGAAGGTCCTGAGGACCGAGATCATGCTCCCGCTATTGATGCCGAAGGGGCACACCGTGTAGCAGTGCCAGCAGTTGGTGCACCTGTAAGCGACCTCTCTGATCCACTCAAGCTCCTCCTCCGTCTTGGGTATCTTTGCGTGGACCAGCGGACCTAGGAGGCGCCCGCTCACGGTCATGACCTTCCTATACATGAATCTCAGCTCTTCTGCCTTGTTGACCGGGCTGTACAGCTTGCTGATCGGCGTGTATGGACAGACGGACTCGCAGGCTGCGCAGGCCACGCAGTTCTCTAGGAAGTGCAGCTGGACTGGATCGACCCTCTTCAGGGCCTTCTTCACTGCAGGTACCACTGCCTCCATCTCAGACACCCCTCGTCCAGACGAGGTCGTACCACTCGTGCAGCTTCCCGTACCAGTAGCCGAACACGAAGTGGAAGAACTTGGTGAACGGCAGCAGGATCAGGAGCACCTCCGCTCCCATTATGTGAAGCCCCAGGACTGTCTTGTAGACGCCTATCTCACCACTCGGGAGGTGCTGGGTGGCCATGAACCCGGTGACCAAGATGAAGAGAAGGAGCAGCAGCGCGACGAAGTCGCCGATGCGCACGTAGCTGACCTTGCCCACGAACTTCTTGGGTATCTTCTCCACGACCTTGAAGGCCGTGGCCACTATGGCTATGATGGCGAGCACGTCTCCGTTCAGCACGACCGTCAGGCGGCCCCAGATCGTGTTCACGAATGTGCCCGACATCCCGCTCACCGGCGTTACTGGGGCCGTGACGGTCAGCGCGGCGGAGGTTGCGCTGGGAGGAATGGCCAGCCTCTTGAGGGCGGCGTATGGCGGGAAGTAGTAAGCCCACCAAGTCACGTGGTGGCTGAAGAGGAACAGGAGGGGGATGACTCCCAGTATGTGAAGCCCCAGGAGCCCCGACGCAAACATGATCCTCTCTTCCTTTATGGAGAAGTAGATAGGATAGGCGAAGGTCTTGACCAGGTGCACCAGGGAGTGACCTATTGACCTGGCCCTGCGCCTGGGCCTCACCGTCCTCTTGTATACAGACAGGTATCGGGCGATCCTGTAGACCATGCCCGCCGTGAACCCCAGGACCGCTGCGGGGAGCATCTCATACACGGCGAACTCGTAGACCGTCATCTGTAGACCCCCTCACGCGGTGCAAAGGGGGCTCACGAGCCTCTCTATCTTCCTGTTGCCGATGAAGATGTGCACGGAGCAGGCTATGCACGGGTCGAAGCTCCTTATGGCCCTGACCATGTCAAGTCCGGTCCACTGATCCTCGGGCACCTCCTCCGTGATCTCGGTACCGATGACCGACTGCTCGAACGGACCGGTGTGCCCCCACCTGCCCTTCGGGCTCAGGTTCGCGGTGGTTGGGGCGTGGACTTGGTAGTTCTTGATCTTGTAGTCCTTCACGACGATCCAGTGTCTCACGCTCCCTCTCGGGGCCTCGTCGAAGCCGAATCCGACAGCCCAGGACGGCTTCTTCCACGGCCTCGAGGTGTCGAGGTTGCCGGACTTCACCATATCAAGCGCGGCGAGCAGGTAGTGCCAGGCTGCCATCACGTCCAGCGCCACGTTGTAGGCCCTGGCCCTCATCCTCTCTATAGTGGTGGACGCCCCAACGGAGGGTATCTTCCACTCGAACTCCATGGCGTCCCATGTGCCTGACGGGAGCTCGAGCACTCCGTTGGTCTGCGGCAGCTCGATCTTCACGCTCCCGCCGCTGTGGAGCGCCATAGCCCACATCCTGGCAATGGGCCCCACTTCAATCGGGTGGACCTTGCCATCCTTCCAGACGATCCTGACCGTTCCGGTCCACGTGTACTTCGAGGCCCAGTCTTGGGCCACAGGGTTCGGGATCGTCGTCTTGTTCCACGGGTGGTACTTCAGGAGGTCCCCGTTCCCCCAGACGAGTGGGGTGCCGGCTGGATCCTTGTCGACAAAGGTGGTGTCCCAGTCCTTGTAGAATCCCCTGTCGACGAGCTCGACGGTGCTCACGTTCATGTCCGTGAGTCTGTCGCTGACCAGCTCCCCGTCGAGGATCAGGCCGGGCTTGATGAACCTCGCCCTGCCGGCGTCGTCTATGTTGGAATAGATCTCCTCGTAGCTCTCACCCAGGGAGGAGTAGGTCTCCGGATCCTCAAAGATGCCGACTGACATGAGGTTGGGTCTCTCGTAGGTCATGCCCTGCCTCTCGTAGCCTATTGAGTTGTAGAAGTTGGCTATGTCCTCCCACACGGCGACTACCATCTTGACCCAGGCCGTGAGCTTGGTTAGCCTGTAGGAGTATTGGATGAGGGTGTCAGGGGTGACAGTCGCGCCTATTCCTCCAGGTATCAGCGTCCTGGGGTGCGGATGGGTGCCGTACAGGAGGACACCAGCCTGTCTGGCCAGCTTCTGCATCTTAAGGGCCGTTATGTATATCTTCCCCTCGAGGGGGTTGAGCCCGTCCATCAGGTCACCTACCGTCGAGAACCCGTGAATGTCAGAGTGCTCGGCCTTGGTCTGCTTCGCCTCGTCGTAGACGCTTGGGGTGAGCTTGGAGACTACCACGCCGCTGTAGTCCGGCCCAGCTAGGATGTTGAGGTGCGTCGGGTGGTCGTAGACGTGGTCAGTGACCACCCAGGCCAGGTTCCTGATGACCACGCCGAACGGAGTTGGAACAGCCCCAAGAGCCATGTCGCAAGCCCTGACGGATGCGTTCGCGTGGCTGGCCGCGCACACCCCGCATATCCTGCTGGTCAGGTGCGGCGCGTCGGGAGGCTCTCTCCCCCTAAGGAATATCTCGAACCCCCTGAACATCGCCGAAAAGGCCCAAGCCTCTTTTACGGTCCTCGTGGTCGTGTCGACGACCGCGTTCAGGCCCAGGTGCCCCTCAATCCTGGTTATGGGATCGATGAAGATGGTCTTCTCTCCCATCCAACCTCACCTCCGGTCTCACTCCTCCCCCTCCTTCGCCTCCCTGGCCGGCTTGGTCGTGAGGTAACCCGCCGCGGCGCCGAGTACCGCGGCCGCGCCGGCTATCCCGGCGAGGGTGGTGAGGCGCGGTATCTCGGGGGCGGGCAGCGGCTTGTAGAAGGGCTCGAAGGCGTCCGGGAATCCTGGCATGGTGCAGCCTATGCACACTCCGCCGGTCCTCGTGGGTCCGCCGACGCCGTCGATCCACCCGACCCGGTTCCACGGACAGTTGCTCACGGGGCCCTTACAGCCGACGTCAAACAGGCACTTGAAGTTGTTCTCTCCCGGCTCCTCCCTGTGGTCTCCTGCCGCGTAGAATCCAGCCCTCGGGCACTGCTCGTGGGTGGTTCTTCCGAAGATGTACTCTGGGCGCCAGTACCTGTCCAGCTTGGGAAGGGGCAGGATACCGTCGACGGCAAGGATCAGGTGGCCCAGGGTCCGGAGGATGGCGTTACCGTTGGCCGGGCAGCCGGGTATGGCAACGGCGGGCCTGCAGTCCGAGGTGGGGGACACCTGAACGGTTCCCCGGCCCTCTATGAAGTTGAGGAACGGCCTGGCTTCCTCCCACCTCCTGATAGCGCCAGCTATTCCCCTCACCGGATCGTCGAAGAATCCAAACGCGCCCGTTGGGCTCTCGCCGTCGGCCGTGTACCCATCCTCCAGCACCCTGCTGGCCACGATCCCACCGTAGCATGCGCAGTTCCCGATGGCGACCACCGCCACGGCCCTCTTCAGCAGCCTCCTGAACCACTCGTTTCCGGTGATGGGCCTGCCATTCTCCTCACCGAGGACGAACCACCAGCCTCCCGTCTTGGCGGCCGCTTCCTCTGTTGGGAAGGAGCCCTCGAGCACCAACACGTACGGGTCTAGCTCACCGTTCTCTGCCTTGTGGAGGTACTCGATGGCGGCCTCTCCCCACTCCGGCATTATGGTCTCGTGGAAAACCACCCTTACTTTCCCGGGTCCTATGGCCGGGTTCTCTCCCACCAAGACCTGTATCAGGTCGGGGGCGTTCCCCTCTATCATCGAGATTGTGTTGCCGGCGCAGTCTTGGGCCTCAAACCAGACCAGGTTCACCGAGCCGGACTGCAGGGCCTGGGCCGCTGCCTTCTGCAGCTTGCTTAGATCGGCCAGGAGGAGTGACGCCGCGGCGGATACCTTGAGGAAGTCCCTCCTGCTGACTGTAACGGGCGCCCTCTCCGGCATCTGCTCTCCCTCGGCCATTTGGGATCACCTTAAGTGTATAGAAGTTAAATCATTGACATATCTAAAATAATAAAAACGGAGCGCTATTATCCTGGCCGGAGCCGGGCCCACGGGCAGTAACTATAGTAAAGATTTGTGTTAATACTATAACGGGTAAATAGTAACACCGAGGTGCGACCCTGGTGGGAGACCTCAAAGAGTTCGCTCGGATCCTGGGCGCGCTTGCGAGGAGCGTGAATGAGCTGAAGCGATCCGTGTGGAGAGAGACCATACAAAACCTTGGTCTTGACAAGATCTTGATCTACGACCTCAGCGACGCCCAGCCTGAGGACACGGAGGCGATGAGGGCCGAGGTGACTCGGGCCCTAGGAGGCGGCGAGGATCTTAGTGATGCGCTGAAGAGCGCGTTCAGCTCAGGACCGAGGAGGAGAATCTCGATGGGCGGTAAGAAGGTGGCCCTGCTACTCGTCTGGCCGGGCATACGGAGGGACCCGACCCTGCCCGACAGGCTCAGAGAGGAGCTGAGCCCACTCCCCCTTGGAGTAAAGACGTTCGACGCCAGCAGCTACCCACTAGCGGCCGTTCAGGAGGCGGCCGAGTACGGGCCCGACGAGGTCGTGGTGGTGGGGTTCAGAGAGGCGCGCCCTGAGGCCGCAGAGCCCGGGCGCGTGAGCAGATACCTGAGGTCGATACCCATTCCCGAGGATCGCGTGAAGGCTTCTGAGAGACTGGGTTCCATCCTTTCAGGTGAGGTTGATGTTGACGGGGTCGCCTACGCGGCGGCCCTCCTGACCGATAGGTCAGAGGTCTGGGTCCTCGAGTGTTCCATCAGCGCCGATAGCCAGGGCGATCCTGATGTGGAAGGCGGCTGGGAGGCCGATGAGACTTGCCTGAAGTCCCTCGTGAGGGAGCTGAGGAATCTCCTGAGAGAGATGGGGTTCTCATTCTAGGGATAGGCAACAGGCTACTCAGAGACGACGGCCTCGGTTCCTGCTTCGCCGAGGCCCTCTCCACCCTCCCCCTCCCCGAATGGGTCCGTGCCGTCGACGGGGGCCTTGGGGGGCTATCGCTCATAGACCCCATGGAAGACGCCGAGATCCTTGTGCTCATCGACGCCCTCTCCCAGGACCACGGCCAGCCGGGAGAGGCCAGGATACTGGTGGTAAACCCGGGTGCGGTGAGTCCAGAGGAGGCCGTGAGAATGCTCGTGGAGGTGGGCAGTCACGGAGTCACCCCCGAGATTCTCCTGGCCGCCGCGTCGGCCCTCGGCGCCCTGCCGCCTAGATCCTACGTCGCCGGGGTCGTGGCCGCAGAGGTGGACGTGGGGGTGGGCCTGAGCGACGCCGTCTTAAGGGGCTGCCTGAGGCTGCTGGACTTGTTAAACGATCTCCTAGTGTCTGAAGGCTATGGGGAGCTAAACGTTCGGGAACAGGACCTCATGAGGGCGCTGACCGCCGTATGCCCGCGCGACCTGCCAAATATAATTTGACTAGCTAGGGAGGGCTGAAGATGCACGAGTGGTCACTCGCCGAGGCCGTCGTGAACTCCCTGCTGAGCTTTGCGCGGAAGGAGGGAGTGAGTTCTTTCCGAGAGGTGGAGCTGACTTTCGGCGAGGTCATGGAACTCAACCGCGACATCTTTCGAACGGCCTTTGAGGAACTCTCCAGGGGGACGCCGCTCGAGGGAGCCCGGCTCGTCATCCGCGAGGAGCCGGCGCTGTTCAGGTGCAACTCGTGTGGGCACACCTGGGATTTTGATGAGGCGCACAAGATGCTGTCCCACGAGCTGGGAATCTTAGAAGAGCCCAGCGGAGATAGAGAGAGTCCCCTCCACTTCCTGCCCGATCTCGCGAGGGCTCTTCTCAAGTGCCCCTCCTGCGGGAGCCGAGACTTCGAGCTGGTGTCCGGCAAGAACTTGAGGGTCTCTAGGGTGGTGATCTCGGAGTGAGCGGCGCCGTCGTGGACCCCATGCTCCATGAAGCTAGGGCCAGGCTCTCCAGAGCCGATAGGGTGATTGCAATATCTGCTGGGAAGGGGGGCGTGGGCAAGAGCTTCGTCACGGCCTCTATGGCAGCCGCCCTGGCCGAGAGGGGCAGGAGGGTTGGGGTGTTGGATCTAGATTTGCACGGTCCCACGGTGCCCAAGATCTTGGGCGCGAGGGGCGAGATCACCGCTTGGAAAGGGGGCCTGCGTCCCCTCAGGTCGGGGAGCATAGAACTGATGTCCGTAGGTTTCATGATAGGAGAGGAGCCTCTGCCAAGCGCCGGCGGGGAGAAGATGAGCCTGATATCGACCCTGGCCGCCCTGACTGACTGGGGCCATCTCGAATACCTCCTGATCGACGTCCCCCCAGGCACGGGAGAGGAGACCACGTGGCTGCTCCGCGCACTCCGGGGACTGGAGGGTGCAGGCGTGCTCGTGGTTACCACTCCTTCCCTCCTGGCGGAGTCTGTGGTGAGGAGGCTCCTCAAGCTCCTGAGGGACGAGAGGGTCGATGTCTTGGGCATAGTTGAGAATCTATCCTACTTCAGGTGCGGAGGTAAACTCATTAGGCCCTTCGGAGAGGGGGCGGCAGAGAGGCTGTCGAGGGAGTTCGCCGTTCCGGTCTTGGCGAGGCTGCCAATCGATCCCTCAATAGAAGAGGCTATCTTGTCCGGGAATTTCTACCGATCCCTATCTGAGGAGGTGAGGTCTGCAATATCGGGACTCGTCGAGTCCGTGGAGACCCTGAACCCTGCCGGGAGGTGATCGCGATGTGCCTTGGAATACCGGGGATCGTGGTGGAGGTTAAAGGGAGGATGGCCGTGGTCGACTTCGGGGGCGTCAGGAGGGAGGTCGACGCTACCCTTGAGAGAGTTTCGCCGGGAGACCACGTCATCGTGCACGCCGGGATGATAATCTCAAAGCTCAGTCCCGAGGAAGCGGAAGAGACCATCAGAGTGTGGAGGGAACTCATAGAGGCCATATCGTCCGGGGAGGAATTGGGAAGTGCGAGATGAAGCCGTTCGCCTTGCCCACGGATCAGGCGGCAGAGAGACCTTCAGCCTGATCCGAGAGCTGATAGTCTCCATGCTAGAGGAGGACATGAAGAGAGTCGAAGGAGGAGTTGGCACGGACGAGCTGGACGACGGGGCGTCCATCCCGCTGCCGGACGGGAGACACCTGGTCTTCACGGCGGACTCCTACACGGTCAAGCCCCCTTTCTTCCCGGGTGGGAACATAGGGGAACTTGCGGCGGCCGGAACGATCAACGACCTGCTGATGATGGGGGCCAAGCCGGTCGCGATGCTCGATGCGATGGTCGTGGAGGAAGGCTTCCCCATGGACGACCTCAGGAGGATCGTAAGCTCGCTGGTATCCACCCTCAGGGATGAGGGCGTGAAGCTGATCGGAGGTGACTTCAAGGTTATGCCTCGGGGGAACGTCGATGGCATCGTCATAACCACGGCCGGCGTGGGCGTGGCCGAGAGGCTGATCGTCGACTCCCGGATTAAGCCGGGAGACAAGCTAATCATCACAGGAAGCGTCGGCGAGCACGGTGCGGCGATACTGGCCGCACAGCGGGGGGTCGACGTGGAGTCTCAGGGGCTCTCCAGCGACTCAAAGCCGCTCACCAGCCTGATGCTTCCCCTCCTGCGGGAGTACGGTGATCGCATTCGGGCCGCCCAGGATCCAACCAGGGGGGGCATCTCTCAGTCCTTGAACGAGTGGGCCTCTAAGACGGGGCTGGTATTGGTTGTAGATGAGTCACGGATCCCGGTGAGGGAGGAGGTCCGAGCCTACACGGAGCTCTTGGGTGTCGATCCGCTGTCGCTTGCGTGCGAGGGAAGAGCCCTGCTTGCGGTCGACCCAGGGTCGGCAGACGAGATTCTGGAGTTCATCCGGGGGCGCGGAGAGCGGGACGCCCAGATAATAGGTGAAGCGCGGGCTTCCGAGAGGTACGGCGGTCTGGTGCTGATCAAGACCGTGGCGGGCGGCCTCAGGATACTAGAACCGCCCTCGGGCGTTCCGGTCCCTCGTATCTGCTGAGAGGGTGATCGATCCCCTTATTTTCCTGACTGGAGTGGCTCGCCCGTGCCACCGTTGTGCTGCACTGGAAGCATCGGGATACTCCGCTGGTCTGGGGGCGAGCTCTCTGAGGTCGAGGACGTCGTCGTGGAAGAAGCAACCGTCGAGATCTACCTCAACGGTGAGTTCCTCGTGAGGCTGCAGGCTCTTCCGAGCGACCTCAGCGAGTTGGGAGTCGGATACGTAGTCTCCGAGGGCCTCTCGACCCCAGAGGGCGTGAGGGCCTGGGGGGCCCGTGGTACCAGGGTGGAGATCCAGGCCGAGGCTCGACCCCCTGCCAGGAGGACCCTAACGCTGACCACCTCGTGCGGCGGCGGAGTGGCCTCCGTGGCCCTCCCAGAGGGAATCAGGCCCTTGGATCCTTCCGAGGGCCCGACCATATCCCCTGACGCGGTAGAGAGGGTCTCTCAGACCATAATGAGGGGGACCGAGCTTCACAGGAGAACTGGCGCCACGCACGTGGCCGGCGCCTTCGACTCTTTCGGAGAGCCTCTATTCGTATACGAGGACGTTGGGAGGCACAATGCGGTGGACAAGGTCATTGGAAGGGCCGTAATGACTCACACATCCACCAAGGACATAGTCCTTGCGGTGTCGGGTCGACTCACCCTGGAGATGACGCTGAAGGCCCTCAGGTCCGGGGTCAGGGTGCTGGTGTCAAAGTCGGCGCCGACTTTGGCGGCCGTTGAGGTGGCCAGGAGATCCAACCTGACTCTCATAGGCTTCGCAAGGGGGCCCAGGTTCAATGTCTACAGCGCGCCGGAGAGGCTGTCTCTCATCCCTCCTGCCTGACATCGAACTTATCTCTCTTCTTGGCCCCCTTCTTTCTGCACTTGGAGGTCTCTGGGTAGAGCATCTCCTCCAGAGCGAAGTAATCCTCGGGCACCTCCTCAACGAAGTTCTCTTCAGAGCTCATTGGGTGGACACCACCCATCTTGGGGGTCGACCGTCCCGCAATTAAATGATCCACCAACTCCAGATCTCTCTCCTCCCGTTTCTGGCAGAGCAGACCTGTGCTGCCGACGGCCGTTGCCGAGACCGAGATGCCGCGGCCCAACCACGCGATGAGCCCCGCCTCCGGTACCGGCGTGGCCATCTAAGCACCCTGTTACCCCATCGCTTTGCATAAATTTTCTTTACATTTATCGGAGCTGAATATTTGAGATAATTATTCAAATGTGATATGTCACACGTTATTTCTATTGTTTAGATTCAGAAGCTAATCCAAAACAATAATTATTTACAGTAAAGATTGAAATGACAATTGCTATTTCCACAAAGCTGAAATTATCAGCGTTATCCTGAACAGGAATATCGACGATTTATTAGCTTTGATACGATTGCAGGCCCCACACCCTGCCGACGGAGGGGTGAATCCGTTTGGAGGAACACGCGATCCGTAGGAGGGACTTTCTGAAGCTAGTAGGCCTCGGCACGGTGCCTCTACTTCTCAGCGATTCTGCGCGGAAGGTACTGGCCCTAGACCAGCCGAAGAGGTATGGGCTCGGCGAGGTAGGCCACAAAGACATAGAGGCGGCCCGCGAGGTCAGAGGGGTCTGCGCCTACTGCGCCGTGGGCTGCGGCATAATCTTCTATAGGGTGGGAGACAGGGTCATACACGTCGAAGGCGATCCAGACAACCCGATAAATGAGGGCAAGCTCTGTCCGAAGGGACAGGCCTCCATAGAGCTGTTCGGAGACCACAACCCGCGCAGGCTCAGGACGCCTATGATCAGGGTGAACCCGAAGCCGCCTCTAGAGGAGATCAAGAAGGTCAGGAGCCAGGAGGAACTCAGGGCAGTCCTGGAGAAGTACAAGCCGATCTGGAAGCCCGTGACCTGGGAGGATGCCTTTGAATACATCTCCAGACGCATCAAGGAGATACTGGACGAGGTCGGCTGGGACCCCAGGCAGTCCGACGGCTACTACTACTTCGGCAAGAAGTTCCCAGTCATGATCGAGGCCGGGGCTAAGCTGACCAACGAGGAGGCCTACATCATCAAGAAGATGGCCGCGCTCATGGGATCTCACAACATTGACCACGACGCCAGGAGGTGCCACTCCACCACCGTCGCTGGCCTGGCGGGTACCGTCGGCTTCGGCGCCCAGACCCAGACATTCATAGACACCCAGTTCATCTCCGCGTACCTGATCTTCGGCGGCAACCCAGCCGAGGCTCACCCGGTGAGCATGAGGCATACCCTGAGAGGCAAGGAGAAGGGCACGCTCAAGCTGATAGTGGTCGACCCAAGGTACAACAGGACGGCAAGCCAAGCGGACATTTTCGCGTTCTTCAGGCCGGGAAGCGACTTGGCGTTCCTGCTCTACATCCTGCACTACGCGTTCTGGGAGCGGAACCCGCCTGTGGATCAGCTCGACACCTTCAAGGAGTACGCCCAGAGGTTCAACGTCGACCTCGACGAGATCAACGAGTTCAAGGAGATCGCCAAGGAGTACACGGCCGAGGAGGTATCTCGGATCACCGGAATACCGGTGGAGAAGCTTAGGCTGATAGCCCAGACCTTTGTGGAGAACTCGGGAGTGACGACGGGCTTCAAGAAGTTCGCGTCTATCCAGTGGGCCATGGGGATGACCCAGCACCACATAGGGACCCAGATAACCAGGCTGAGCACCCTGGTGCAGCTCACCTTGGGCAACATGGGCTTCCCGGGCGGGGGCCTGAACCCCTACAGGGGTCACAGCAACGTGCAGGGGACCACGGACATGTGCATACTTTCTCACATCCTGCCGGGCTACATCAAGCAGCCATCTAGCACCCTGCAGATCAGGGTCTACCAGGACTGGAAGAACCAGGGATTCCCGGACGCCTGGAACTGGGAGATCCCCGAGTGGGCTGGCTCAGCGTTCGGCCCCAACGAGAAGGGCAAGGTCAACTCCACCAAGGTGCTCTGGAGCTGGTGGTTCCACAACTGGAGGAAGTTCGAGCTGGCCTGGGGCATCTTCGTCGGCACCGACCCAGAGAGCGACCCGCAGAACGGCACCGTGATAAGCGACATCCCGTTCGGCGCCGGCTACACCGAGAACACGTGGTGGCAGGGCGCCCTGTTCGACGACGTGATCAAGGCCGCCATAATCATGGCCGAGAACCCCGCCGTCAGCAACGCGGACACCCTGACCGAGTACATGGCCCTGGCCTCCCTGAAGCTGCTCGTCGTGGTGGATCTCTGGGAGACTGAGACCGCCACGTTCGCCGACGTCCTCCTGCCGGGCGCCGTGCAGTACGAGAAGTACGGCAGCATAACCAACAGCAACAGGTGGCTCCAGTGGCAGGACCGCGTCGTCCCGCCGCCGGGCGACGCGAAGCCCGACCTCTGGATAATGCTCAAGCTGTGGGAGTACTTCAGGAAGAACGGCATCGTCAGGCTGCCCAGCGAGGTCTACGGCAAGAGCAGGGAGAACGTGCTGATCAAGAACCCGAAGAAGGGTGAGTTCGTCAAGCTCTACGAGAGGCGCGTGAGGGTCTTCATGGACTACGCCTCCGGCAGGTACCCCGACCCAGACTACGCCGAAGCTGACCCCGAGCTGGTCTACCGGGAGATCGACATCGCGGTCGACCTCTACAACGGCATGTACGACTGGGTCAGGCACAAGATCCTCGCCAAGAGGAGGATACCGATCCTCAGGTCTGAGGACCAGATAGACGGAATCCTCGACCGGACCTACCTCATGCACAAGGACTGGGGCTGGTCCTGGCCCAAGAACGTCAGGATCCTGTACAACCTGTGGACCCTGTCCAAGACCCTCGAGAGGACTGTGACCTACAGGTTCCCGGCCGGGAGATATGCGGTCGGGCCCGAGCTCGACGGCCAGACAGTCACCATCACCGGAGAGACCGGCGAGATAAGGGACTCCAAGACCGGCGACTGGAGGCCGGCCTTCATCCCCGGGCACAACTTCGTCATCGGCAAGTTCTACAAGAGGGCCTGGAGCGGGAAGACCGACGTCTTCACCGGGGCCGTCGACCCGTGGAGGCTCCTCTACGACGAGGAGGTCGTTGGGAAGTTCGTGATCTTTGACGAGAACGGAGACCACAGGATAGTGGACCTCGAGGAAATGGGAGTCAGGTACCCGATCGCCGAGAGCTTCTACTACGACCCTGAGGTGGTGTTCACCGGCAAGGCCAACTACAAGAAGCCGTTCTTCAAGGGCACCAAGGACCTCGGCGACGGCAGGGTCGTCAAGTACGTCGGGTACTACGAGTGGAGGCAGGTCAAGGACGCCTTCAGCCAGGAGCTGGCCCAGCTGGCGCAGAGCAAGGGTCTCAAAGAGGCGATCATCGAGCTGAAGGGCAAGTACGGCGAGTGGTACGCCTACCCGAGCCCGAGCAACCCGAGCGAGATCTGGGCCTGGGACATGAGGTACCCGATTCACTACGAGCCCGCGGAGACGATCTGCAGGGAGCTCGCCTACAAGTACCCGGCGATGGCCTGGAGGAGGGCGGAGAACTTCAACCTGATCAGCCCGCCCAAGGAGGACTTCAGGGACCTGGCGGACACCGTCAACCTGACCCCGGAGGAGATGAGGGTCCCCGAGGGCGCCGAGGTGGTCGTGGCCACGACTAACAGGATGGTCGAGCACTTCCACACCGGTCAGCTCACTAGGAACCTCAAGCTGCTGGCGGAGCTGGTGCCTGAGCCCTTCGTGGAGATCCCGAAGCCTCTGGCGGACAGGCTCGGCATCAAGCCAGGGGACATCGTGGAGGTGGGCAACAACAGGAACAGGATCTACCTGAGGGCTATGGTCACCAACAGGGTGCCAAAGCTCAAGATAGGCCCCCAGGAGAAGGAGTACTTCGTCGTCAACATGCCGTGGCACTGGGGATGGGCCGGCGCCCACAGGACGTACGGCGTCGTGAACACTGTCTCCGGCATCTACATGGACACCGTGACGACTATGCAGGAGACCAAGACCTTCCTCGTCTACCTCAGGAAGGCCTCCCCGGACAAGTACGACTACAGGCCGGGTGAGATAAACACTCAGGAGGTTCAGCTTGGGAGGTGATCTAGATGGCGGCTGGAGAGAAGGCCATTCTGTTCACGCCCGACAGCTGCATAGGCTGCCGGGCCTGCCAGGTGGCGTGCCACGTCTGGAACAGCACGAGGCCAGAGGTCACCGACTTCAGCCCGACCCTCACCAACCCGCCGGACCTCCTGCCCAACGTCTGGATGGTAATGGAGTACAAGGAAGTCGGCGAGGGGGACGACTTCAACTGGCTCTTCTTCAAGAGGCAGTGCATGCACTGCAGCAACGCCCCGTGCGCCGAGGCCTGCCCCGCGGGGGCCATAGAGGTGCACCCCGAGGGCGCCGTCGTCATAAGGCAGGACAAGTGCATCGGGTGCAGGTATTGCGTCGAGGCGTGCCCGTACGACGTCCCGAGGTACGATCCAATCACTAACAAGGTGTACAAGTGCACCATGTGCATCGATAGGCTCCAGAACGGGCTCGAGCCCGCGTGCGTGTCTGCCTGCCCGACGGACGCCTTGGTCTTCGGAGACTACGAAGAACTCGTGTCCAAGTATCGGGCGGCGGGATACGAGATATACGGGGACTCGGTCAACGACTACGTCGGCAGGACTCACTACATCTACGCCACCAAGAGGTGGGCTGGCAAGCTAACTGACCCAACTTACTTCGGCCATCGCCTGCTCAAGAACCCGAAGAAGACGATAATCTCTCTCACGAGGACCGTCGTGAGGCCTCTTGGCTGGGCCTTCGCTGGCTTGATCGCGGTGGGTCTCCTGGGACACCTAGCCCTCTGGCGCTCCAAGCGCCTAGAGGAGGTGAAGCAGAAGGAGGGAGGTGATTGACGTGGCAGAGGAGAAGCTCATCAAAGCGTTTAGCGAGGCTCAGATCTGGGTACACAAGCACCTAATTCACTTCACGGCGGCTTTCCTGATAACCGGCCTTCCGCTGATCAACGGAGGCTGGTTCGGATGGATCGCAGAACTCTTGGGATACCCGGTGTCGACGATCTTGGGCAACGCTTACAGCGCCTACTCCCTGGGACTTCAGATAGCCAGGTGGATCCACAGGCTCTCCGCTCTGGGACTCGCCACGGTCATCGTGCCCTATGGCGTTCTGCAGCTCTTCAGAATAAGGCAGT
>JAOZGN010000004.1 GCA_027491555.1 Thermoproteota archaeon | reverse complement strand
CAGCTCGGACACCGGAGCCTCCCTGGTATCCACCCCGTCAACGACGACGCTCCCCCTCATCTCGCCGGCGTAGAAGTGCGGTATCAGCCCGTTGAGGGTCCTCAGCAGGGTGGACTTCCCGGCGCCGCTCGCTCCGAGCAGTAGGACGAACTCACCCCTCCGAATCTCGAGGCTGATCCCCCTCAGCGCGGGTGAGTCTGAGCCCTCGTATCTGAACCAAACGTCCCTCAGCTCGATCAAGGGCGACCGCCCACGGCCTGCCATTCTCCAATTCAAAGGTTTTATAATCGGATACGCGCGCGGAGTCCCGAAGCTCAGGAGAGGTCGTCAAAAATGCCGAGGCGGCGAAGGGCCAAGAAGCAGGCGAAGGTCTGGTATGACGTGTACGCGGCCGACATCTTCCCAGGCCAGTGGCTGGGCGAGACCCCGGCGTCGGATCCCTCCCTACTCATCGGCAGGCGGGTCGAGGTCTCCCTCAGAGACATAACTGGAGACTTCATGCACGAGAAGTACAAGCTCTGGTTCATGATCTACAGGGTCGAGGGCACCAAGGCGTTCGCCAAATTCAACAGGATGGAGCTGAACAGGGATTACCTCAGGTCGATCGTGCAGAGGAGAACCAGCAGGATCGACGTCCAGTCCGAGGGCGTGACAAAGGACGGTCACCTCGTTAGGTACTTCAACATCATAATCACCGCGGTCAGGATAAGGCATAGCCAGCAGTCTGACATCCGGAAGAGGGTCAACTCCTACATGGAAGAGCTCATTCCCCAGCTGACGCTGGAGGAGCTAGTCAGGGCGGCCATTCTCGGAGACAACGTACCGATATCCTCCCAGGTGGCCTCCATCTCAACCAAGATAGCCCCCATCAGGAACGTGGAGCCGAGGAAGATAGTTGTCCTCAGCTATGGCGAGGAGGAGCCCGGCATACCCGAGGGGGTTGCCCTCGAGATTGAGAGCAGTCCTGCTGGCGGCGGGGGAGGGTAAACGGCTTAGGCCTGTGACCCTCGAGAGGCCAAAACCAGTTATTCCCCTAGCCGGGTTCTCTCTCGCCCATTATCATCTTTCTCTCCTCTCCTCACTCGGGGTCGATGAGGTAGCGGTTGTTGTGGGCTTCGGGGAGGAGAAGGTCAAGGCCATCCTCGGGGACGGCCGCGAATTGGGGGTGGAGATCACTTACGTGAGGCAGGATCACCAGCTGGGAACCGCCCACGCCCTGATGGTGGCTGAGCGGTGGCTAGGAGGATCGGAGCCATTCCTCTTGATCTACTCAGACGTCTACCTCCCGCCCAACACCCCCAAGGCCCTCCTATCGGCGATCGAGGAGAATGGGGCTGAAGCAGCCGTCGCGGTGGCGTCGGTGGAGAGACCTTGGGAGTTCGGGGTGGTGGAGGCAGACTCCCGCGGCCGTCTGCGGAGGATAGTCGAAAAGCCCAGGAGGGGTGAGGAGCCCTCTAACCTGGTTATCGCGGGCGCCTTTGCGCTCCGACGGTCGATCTTCGACGAGCTGAGAAACACCAAGCCGTCCCCCCGGGGAGAGCTAGAACTGACCGACTCCATCACGATGCTGGCCTCGAGGTCAGACGTCCTGCTGGTGAGGGTGGGCGACCGTTGGACAGATGCCGGTAGGCCCGGAGATCTCCTCAAAGCCTCTGCATACCTTCTGGACGACGTCGCCGAATCGAGGCTTCCCCGGACGCTGTTGAAACTCGTGAATGGCAGGTTCTACCTGAAGAAGTCCACAGAGGAGGGCGCGGAGATCAGACCTCCTGTCTTCGTCGGAACCGGCGCCGTCTTGAAGGAGGGTTCCATCCTCGGACCCTACGCCGTCCTTGAGGGCTTCAACAGCGTTGGATCGGGGTCCTCTGTCGAGTATTCCATCCTCCTCAGCGGCTCGTCGGTCGGGGCGAGATCGCGCGTCAAGAGAGCGATCCTCTGCTCGAACTCCTCACTCCCTCCAGAGACTGAGGCTCTCCCGGGAGACGGGGGATTCTCAGTGGTCGTCGGACCAAGCCGCAAGCTTGGGGAGAAGAACCCGCCCGCCGGGACCGTCGTGTGGTGACGGTCACCTCTTCAGCACGATCTTGATGACATCGCCGCTCTTCAGGACGTAGTCGAGTCCCAGCCGCATCTTCGTCCTAGCGTCAATTCCAAAGGCCGCCTTCTCCCCAATCTCGCTGTGGATCGCGTAGGCCAAGTCCTTAAGGGTCGACCCCCTCTCCAGCAGTAAGGCGTCTGGTAGGACCCTCCCATCCTTGTCCGTATACCTGCTCTCGTTTTCCACCGGAAACACGACGACCCCCCCGGCGACTTTGAGGGCAGCCCTGTCGAGCGCCTCTTGGACTCCCGTCCCTCCGAACTTGCCGAGGACCCTCTCCTCGACTAACCTCAACGCGCGCCTCTGGGCCTCTGTGAGCCTCGCCTCGTCGACGATGGTGAACTCCGGGTCTCCCGGCTCGTACCTGATGAGCCCCGCGGACGCCGCCTTCCTGAGGATGAGCTCGGCCTCGGCAGAAGTCGGCACGACCGCATCTCCGTACTTCTCTTGGAGCCTCCTCACGTTTTCCTCGGCCTCAGGAACGTCTACCTTGTTGGCAGCTATGAGGAAGGGCTTCGAGAGCTTCCTAAGGACTCTGGAGAACCTGACCAGGTCCTCTTCGCCTATGCCATCAAGCGACCTCAGACTGACCCCGGCTGTCTCCGCAGCCCTTAGGATCTCCCTTCGGCCTATCGCGAGTCCCGAGAGCACCTCCGAGAGCGCCTCGTCGGGCTTCGACCCGGCCCTCACCCTCCTGACCACCTTGTCCAGGTTCTTTCGGATGATGCCAGCTATCCACCTGGCGAACTCCTCCTCAACTATTTCCACGTCCCTCACCGGGTCGTGCGTCCCCCGGGGGACCGGGTTGCCCTCGTCGTCCGTCCCACCGGAGGCGTCGACCACCAAGATGTTAACCGTGGCCCTCCTCAGGTCATCGAGGAACTTGTTCCCGAGGCCCCTGCCTGCGTGAGCCCCAACGACGAGACCGGCGACGTCGAGCAGCTTCACTGGCACGTACCTGTACCTCCCGTTGCACCAGCCATACTTGGGCTCGCAGCGGACCCCAAGTTCGGTGCAGACGGATCTCACCCTCACGAACCCCACGCCCTCATTTGGCTCAATCGTGACGAACGGTCTGTTTCCCCTCTCGGCTTCCACGAGCGTTGCGGCGGAGAAGAAGGTCGTCTTGCCCACGTTGGTCTTCCCGACGACCCCTATGAGCATCCCGACACCCCGTTCGTCAAGGTTTAAAACCCCAGCAGTGGTCGCCTCCGACGAGGAATAGAAAAGGGGGTTCTGGCGTGGCGAGGTACTACGAGACCTACCTGTGGCGCAGGAGGAAGGAACTTCCCGAGCTCGTTGAGCTCTGGCGGATCAGGCTAGCTGAGTGGAGGAGGCAGCCTGCGGTGGTCAGGGTCGAGAGGCCTACCCGCCCCGACAGGGCCAGGGAGCTCGGCTATCGAGCGAAGCAGGGGTTCGTCATAGCGAGGGTCAGGGTCAGGAAGGGTGGCAGGAGGAAGCCCAGGCCGAGGGCGGGCCGCAAGCAGGCTGGGATGGGCGTGCTCAAGCTCACTCCTGGGAAGAGCATAAGGTGGATAGCCGAGGAGAGGGCGGCCCGGAAGTTCCCGAACTTGGAGGTCCTTAACTCCTACTACGTCGCCGAGGACGGCAGGTACAAGTGGTATGAGGTCATCCTCGTCGACCCGCACCACCCGGCCATCAAGAGCGACCCCAGGATCAACTGGATCCTCAACCCCGCCAACAAGAGAAGGGTCTTCCGCGGCCTCACCAGCGCGGGCAAGAAGGCGAGGGGACTCAGGAAGTTCAGGGGCATCCCCCCGATCGTGAAGCGATTTAAGAGGAAGAGGAAGGAGGACTGAAGGGGATTTCGCCCGTTGTCCTCTGCTGACCGAGGGATCCGCGTCTCCAGACTCACGCTTAGAACGTTCAGATACCCTACCGAGGATAGGGAGACCGTGGAGACCGCCCTCCTAAACCTCCTGCCCGAGGACCTGAGGGGAGAGGTTTCTCTCACCGCCACAAGGCTCAAGAGCGCCCACAAGTTCACTTTCGAGGAACTGCGCTTGGACCTCAAGGGGAAGGCTGCCCGGCGGACGTTCGTCAGGATACTAGCTGGCTTGAGCGAGCCCGACAGGAGAGATCTCGCCCTCTCGCTCGCGAAGCGAGTCGAGGGGGGAAAGCTCTACATTAGGCTGGACAAGCAGGATCTCGTGGACGGGGTGATAAGGCTGTACAGGGGTGGGCTGGGAGGACACGTTCACCTAATGGCCAACTTTCAGGGTCCGGTCCCCCAAGAGGCCATACTCTTTCTCCTAGGGAAGGGTGAATTGGGTTGAGACGCTTCGTGTATCTCAAACTCAGGGCTGGTCCCAACGTACAGGAGCTCGCGGCGACGTTGAATGAACTAAGGAGGTTGGACTACCGGGTCGTGGTCGTTAACGTCCCCCCAGAGGAGTGGTCTGCTGAAGTTAGAGACGAGATAAAGTCCCTCACATCCCCCGGGCTTTCCATTTACACATCCGTCGAGGTAGATGCCGAGTTGGATCCCGATTGGAGGTCGACACTGGCTCGGGTCAGGCCGATCCCGGACTATCTGTCCGTGAAGGTAGCCAGACTGGCTGACGCCCGGGCAGCGAGTCTCATAAAGTCTGTTGATTCCATAGTTCTCTCACCAACCTCCGAAGAGATCTTCTGGGACCTTGTTTCAGCTCGAGAGGCGGCTAGGACTCGGAAGGTAGTTGAGGTACCTCTGTCCCCCATACTGGATGGACTCGGATCGCTTCGCCTCAATTACAGGAGGATCCGAAGGATGAGAATTATGTTGCAGGTCTCGAAACGTGTGGGGCTTCCAATCGTCACATCTGATCCTGCCCTAGGACGTCCCATTCAGCCCAGGCTCGCCGCCGCGGCGCTTATGTCCCTCCTCTCCGTCGGCTGGGAGGAGGCCCTCGACTCGCTGAGCGCGCATCCTCACGCCATCCTCTCCGGTGAGAGGAGGCTATTTCTGAGGGGGTATGATCAGATTGAGGATTAAGCTGCCGAGGGGAATCATGGGACGGAGGAGGTACGTGGCCTTTGCGTTGGTTCCTCGCGGAGGCCAGAATCCTCCGTCTAGGTCAGAATTAGAGAGGGCCATCACAGAGGCTGCCCTCCGCCTATTTGGCGTCCTAGGAGCTGCGGACCTAGAGTTTTCCCTCAAGTTCTACTCTGGCAGGTCGGGCAGAGGGGTCCTAAAGACCGACAGTAGGTCTCTTCCGCATGCCCTGACTATCCTAATGGCTGCGGCCGCAGCGACGGGTCCTTTCACCCTCGAGGTCGACGCGGTGTCCGGAACACTCAGTGGCCTTGCTAGGAAGTCTGGTTCACCGACCAAAACTCTATAATCGAGAAAGCGTCGAAGCCATTCGAGTTCAGAGGTGGTTTTGAATGTTCCCCCAAATGGCCAGCGGATACGACCGCGCAATTACCGTGTTCAGTCCCGACGGCAGGCTACTCCAGGTCGAGTACGCTCTGGCAGCCACGAAGAGGACGCCTCTGGCCGTCGGCATCAAGAGCGCCGGAGGAGTGATCTTAGTCGCTAGCAGGAGGCCAACCTCTCCGCTCGCCACCCCCCCGGAGAAGATCTACAAGATTGACGAGCACATAGGCGCCATAGCAGCCGGACTCATTGGAGACGGCCTCGTATTGGTGGACAGGAGTCGAGTCGAGGCTCAGTACCACAAGCTGATATACGGCGAACCCATCACAGTCAGGAACCTCTCCAAGCGGGTGGCGCTCTTCAAACAGCAATTCACACAGTACGCCGGCCTCAGGCCCTTTGGCGTGATAATGATCTACGGGGGCGTCGATCAGCAGCCCGAGCTGTTTGTGACTCATCCAGGAGGCGCCTACTACTCGTACTCCGCTTTCGCCGTGGGCAGGAACTCGGAGAAGGTGAACGAGTTCCTTAAGGAGAACTACAAGTATGAGTTAGACCTCAAGGAGACCGTATTCCTGGTCTTCAGGGCCATAACGGAAGCCTCTGAGACCAAGGAGGAGCTGAGGCCGGAGAGCCTCGAGATCGCTGTGATCCCGGCTGACGTGAAGAAGTTCAGGAAGCTGCCCCATGAGGAAGTGAAGGCTCTACTCGACGAGTGGGGTGGCCCTGAGGAGGGCGGCCAGGCTTAAACGAGTCCCCAGCCAGAACTCAGGGGTGCGCTAAGTTGCCGGAGACGGTGTTGGCTCGGCTGAATAGGGCCGGAATGAGGTTTGAGATATTTGTGTACGCCGAGCCGGCCTACGAGTTCAGGGAGGGTAAGAGAAGGTCCCTGGATGGCGTCCTCGCGGTTGAACAGGTCTTCACGGACGCTAGGAAGTCCCTAAAGGCATCCACTCAGGACCTGAGGAAGGCGTTCGGGACCGATGATGTCTACAAGATAGCCGAGGTGATACTCAGAGAGGGAGACATTCAGCTCACCGCCGAGTACAGGAAGAAGCTGAGGGAGGAGAAGCTCAGGTGGATAGTCAACTACATCCACAAGAACTTTGTGGATCCCAAGACGGGCCTTCCGCACCCGCCCTCCAGGATCGAGAGGGCACTATCCGAGGCGAAGGTTAAGATCGACCCTCTCCGCGAGCCTGAGGCCCAGATAAAGGAGGTGATAGAGTCCCTACGCAAGGTTCTCCCCCTGAAGTCGGGCGCGGTGGTCATGGAGATCAGCGTTCCCGCGGCCTCATACGGGAAGCTCCGCTCCCTCCTCTCCGGACAGGGGGACATCCTCGGCGAGGATTGGAGCGGCGACGGGACCATCGTCAAGATAACTCTCCGCGCGCCACTGGGGTCTCAGGTTCTTATACTGGAGAGGGTAGGTCAGGCAGGTGGAGAGGTTAAGGTGATCAGGGAAGAGGGGTAAGGCATTGAGATCGGGGAGGAAAGAACCGAAGATTTTGGTTGCCAATAGAGACCTGGTTCTCCCGGGTCAACCGCTCGCCGTCGGCCCGGTCAGGCCGGGGGACTACGTCTACGTGGACGAGAAGGGCGTCCTCAGGTCCACAAAGGTTGGACTAGCGGACATCAGGGAGGGGGAGATCAGGGTCGTCCCACTCGCGGGAAGCTACATCCCAAGAGAGGGAGACCTGGTGGTCGGGACAGTGAGCAAGGTGGCCGGCAACACGATCCTGGTGAACATAAACTCCGCGTATCCCGGCGTGATAATCCCCCCAAGGGGTCTGAGGGGGCGGGCCAGGGCCAAGTACAACCTCTCCCCGGGAGACTTGGTGCTCGCCAAGGTCAAAGCCTTCGACGGCGTCTCCGCCCCCCTCCTATCCATTGAGGGGGAGGGGCTGGGCAAGCTCGTCGGGGGCCGGGTCTACATGATCAACCCGACGAGGGTCCCGAGGGTCATCGGAAAGCGTCAGTCCATGCTCATGCTCCTGAAGAATAAGCTCGGGCCGGAGATCATTGTTGGCCAGAATGGCGTGATCTGGTACAACCCCAAGTCCCTCAAGCACGCGCTCCTCATGGAGCAGGTGCTTGAGAAGATCGAGAGGGAGTCCCACGTGTCCGGCCTGAGCGACAGGGTGCTCAAGCTGATCGAGAGTTCTGGTATTTCGCAGCCCCAGGAGGCTGACGCTGGGGAGGTGTAGGAGATTTGCCGCTGATCGTTGAGAAGAAGCCGGACGTCCTCATCACCGAGGACGGTGTCAGGACTGATGGGAGGGGGCCTTTGGACCTCCGTCCCATCAAGATACAGGTTGGGGTACTCAGCCGGGCGGACGGCTCGGCATACCTTGAGTGGGGTGGGAACAGGGTACTCGCCGCGGTCTTCGGGCCCAGGGAGGTCCACCCGAAGCACATGGCCCTCCCAGACAGGGCCCTGCTGAGGTGCAGGTACAACATGGCTCCCTTCTCGACCCCCGAGAGAAAGAGGCCTGGCCCGGACAGGCGGAGCGTGGAACTCTCAAAGGTGATCCGGGAGGCCCTCCTGCCCTCTATATTCCTGGAGAAGTATCCTGGGACGGCAATCGATGTGTTCGTTGAGATTCTCAGGTCGGACGCGGGTACCAGGGTTGCGGGAGTCACGGCCGCCTCTTTGGCCCTGGCAAACGCCGGGATAGAGATGAGGGGGCTGGTGACGGCTGTCGCGGTTGGCCGCGTCGAGGACTGGATTATAGTGGACCCCAACCATGACGAGGATCAGTGGGGCGACGCGGACATTCCCGTGGCCTTCCTGATGGAGGAGAAAGAGATAACACTCCTCCAGCTGGACGGACCAATGACTCAGGAGCAGTTCGACAAGGCCCTCGAACTTGCGTCTCAGGCTGCTGATCTGATCTACGAGGTTCAGAAGGAAGCCCTGAGGAGGCCATACGAGGCTGTGAGGATGGAGATCCTGAGGGGAGGTGAATGAGGTGCTCGACGAGAGAATAACTGCCGAGCTGGTCGGTGGATACATCAGGGAGCTGGCCGCCAGCGGTCAGAGGAAGGATGGGCGGGCCTTTGACGAGATTCGAGAGATCAAGATAAGGCCCGGGACCTTCACCAAGGCGGAGGGCGAGGCTTGGGTCTCCCTGGGCGCCACGCAGGTGCTCGTCGGCGTCAAGGCCGACGTTGGAACCCCGTTCCCAGACACGCCCGACAAGGGGGTCTTGATATCTAACGTCGAGCTACTCCCGTTGGCTTCACCCACGTTCGAGCCGGGGCCGCCCGACGAGAACGCGATCGAGATGGCTAGGGTTGTAGACAGGGCCCTGAGGGGATCGAACGCCATCGACATGGAGGCCCTCGCGATAAAGTCTGGAGAGCTGGTGTACATGATCTTCTTGGACATGTACGCCCTCGACCACGACGGGAACATAATCGACGCCTTCGCCCTCGGCTCGCTGGTGGCCCTCTCCAGGACGAAGATACCGGTGGTGGAGGTGACCGAGGGGGGGGAGATGATCGTGAAGGAGGAGACGTTTGACCTCCCGCTCAGAGACCTCCCGATAACCTTCACATTCATCAAGATAGGCGACGCCCTGATGCTAGACCCCACGCTGGAGGAGGAGCTAGTCTCAGACGCCGCCCTCACGATATCGATAGACTCGTCAGGTAGGGTCTGCTCAATACAGAAGAGGCACGGCTCCTTCAGGGTAGATGAGATTAAAAGGGCGATATCGATAGCACGCTCCAAGTACCCGGAGGTAGAGAGGATCCTCAGGGAGCAGGGAGGGTTGGTCTGAAGTGCCCAAGAGGCCGCCCATGGCAAAGCTGAGGACGCCTAGGTACGGACTGAGGATTAGGAGGCAGTACGAGGCTGTCTTGGCCAAGAGCAAGGCCACCTACAAGTGCCCCAAATGCGGCGCGGAGACCCTGAAGAGGGCCAGGCTCGGGGTTTGGAAGTGCAAGAAGTGCGGATTTGAGTTTGCTGGGGGCGCGTGGGAGCCCAGGACCTCAGTGTCCACAACAGCCGAGGCTGGACTCGCCAGGGTGACCGGACGCTGAGGCAGGGTCCCCCTTGATCCTCATAACGACTTCAAGGGGCCCCTCTCAGAGAACCCGAACGTTCATTCGGGACCTCTCTCATGTGATACCCCGAGCTGTCCGGGTGAACCGCGGCAAGAAGAGCCTAGATGATCTGAGAGTCGAGGCTATCAAGCATGGACTCAGCAGAGTACTCGTGGTCACTGAGAAGAAGGGGAACCCCGGCGGACTGAGGTTCTACGAGGCGTCTGTCGCCACAATCAGACCGGCTGCAGCCCACGTGATACTCGAGGGGGTGACCTTAAGGAGGGAGCTCTACGGCAAAAAGCCTGAGAGGATCCCAAAGGTGTTGGACCTCGCCGTGGCTTACCAGTCCGGCGAGGATCGCGCCGAGTATGCCTCTGCTTTCGCGGTAGGGTTGGGGGTCGAGGGGGTCATTGAGGCGAACGAGGCAAGAGAACTCCCCGACTCAGATGTGATTCTCTGGGTCAGAGAGTTCGATTCCCGGCTGGCGGCCAGCTTCTACTTGACCGGCATTAGAGGGGCAAAGGAAGTTGGTCCGAGGCTCTTTCTGCGCACGCTCGTGGAATTTGGGTGACGCCATTGACCGGCAGGTATACCGTCAAATTGTTCGTCGAGGCGCCCGCCCACGTCGTCGCGCTGATTCAGGATGTCCTCTCTCCGGACGCCTTCCTGCCCAAACCTTCCGTTGAGCAGGGCCAGCTAACATTCGTCTTATCCTCCGACTCTCCCAGAAGACTCCGTGCAGAGCTGAACTCGCTCTTAAGATCTCTGGCCCTGATCGAAGATCTCCTGAAGGTGGCCGGTCGCTGATGGCCCTAACGTTTATTATTCGCCTGGCCACAAGTCCCCCCGCTGGGCCGGTGGTCTAGCGGCTATGACGCCGCCTTGACGAGGCGGAGGTCGTGGGTTCGAGTCCCACCCGGCCCACCACTAATAGGTAAGCCTGATCGAGGGTCGGGAGGTAACAGGTCCGTGGCTAAGTACTCTGTCAGTAGGTTGGGTGGGCGGGGGGTTATCACAGACAGAGGCCTTGTGCTGGGGGAGGTCGTCGACTTAGTGGTCGACGAGCTGTCAGGGAAGGCCATCTCTCTCGTTGTGGAAGAAGCAAAGGGCGCGGCCGGCTCACTGACCAAGAAGCTGAAGAGGGACCGGGAGGGGCACGTTCTAATCCCCTACTCCACGGTGAAGTACATCCGCGAGATGATAGTGGTCGACGAGCGCCTCCTCAAGCTCTACATAGCGACTAAGGGGGAGTAGCACTCAAAGCCCTCGGGGGCGCCCTGAGCGCCTCCTCAACGGCCTCGCTGACCACCTGCGTTAAGGTCCGGGAAAGCTGGATGAGTGCCTCTTTCAGGTTTTCACCCGTAGGTGGCGTCAGTTCCTTCACCATCGCCAGGATCTGGCGGATTCTCATTCGAGCGCTGACGACATAGGATGCCGCCTCTGCAGTCACGAGGGCCGCCTCAACGAGCGCCTGGAGGTCTAAGGACTGGCTAGACCCCAGCAGTTCCTCTCGAAGCTTTCTCTTGAACATGACGTGAGCCCAGAGTAGGTCGTCTAGCGGGAGACTTCCCATCCCAAACGCTATGCCTTCAAGCTGTCTAACCGTTGCGCCCGTCCAATAACTTTTAGTCCGGAGGGTGAGAGGGGCGGACGATGGAGCTTCGCATCAAGCTAATTGACAAGAAGGATGATCCGATCGGAGGAGTGGTCATTCTGAAGTTCTCGGTCGAATCTCCCATGGAGGGAACCCTCTTGGTGGAGGTCCCGCTTGATCTCGCCAAGAGACTTCCCGAGAAGTTTGCCGGCGAAGCTCTTCTGACCACAGAAAGACCCTCTCCGGGGGAGAGAGACCTTCTCATGAGCACCGTGGTCTATCAGTCGGGAGAGAACGCTCTCCGGGCATCTGCGTACGGTCTCTTGGTGATACTAGAGTTCAAGGGCGCGGCGCCCGACCTCGCAGGGTTCTCAAGAGGAGATGAAGTCTACCTCCTGGTGAGAGACATCGCTTCAGCCAGGTCTTGATCCCCACTCAAAAATTTTCTGAAATTTTCATGTAAATTGTACTAGTTGGGATACGCATATTTACCCTCAACGCTCACATAAGGGGTGGGCTTGTCCTCAGCGTGCAGTGAGCGGCGTTCACTCTCGAGTCTAGATTCCTACGTAGACTACTCTGATTTGGCTCATCACTACCCTCTCCCCAGACAAAGGGGAACTCGCGTGCCTCGATGGTTTGCCGACATAGCGAGCGAACTAGGCGTGCCTCCCCTGCTCTTGGAGCTGACTAAGAGGATCGTCTCTGAGTTACACCCAAGCGCCCACAGGAGAAGAGGAGGATACGTCTTTCTAGCGTCTCTCATCATGGCGAGTAGAATTCTCGGAACGCCCCTAACTCTGAAGAGCGTCTCCCAGGCATCGGCCAGGGTAGGGCTAAGGGTAAGCCCCAAGAAACTGGCCATCGTAGTGGGCGAGGTATCCTCGGTGTGCAAGTCGTCTCCGGCCGTCAGTAAGGGGGCACAGAGGTACATAACCTCGATAATATCTTCTCTAAAGCGAGATACTGTCGTCCAGTCCACTTTATCCGACTTGTTCGGTGAGTGGTGGGACGTCGCGCTAGACAGGCTTCATGTTAAGTCCTTCGAGCTGTACAGGACGGCTGGCGAGACGATCAGGTTCGAACTCGCCGGTAAGAGCCCAGTAGTCACGGCGGCAGCTGCCGTCTGGCTGGCGGCCAAGACGCTGGGTCTCAGGGTCATAACGCAGGAGGTGGTAGCTCGAGCTGCTGGTGTAAGTTCTTCCGCGCTCCGCAGACGCGCTAAACTAATCCTTCAGGGGTTGGAGGCCGCTAGGGATGCCAGATAAGGCCGACAAGACCCCCTATCTTATGGTGGCCCTAGTGGTGCTGAATGAGCTGCGGAAAAGAGCGGTTAAGGGCACTCTGCATCCGCCAAGGGCTGTCAGCACTTGGACGCTAACGACTGCTCTTCCGTACTTACTGCCTGCTGCCGGCCTCATCGCCGGGCTCCTCACGCTTCTCGCTAGGTCTCAGTCCCGCAGGACCAGGGAAATCCTTCATGCGTATGCTCTCTCTTCCAAGGACTCCAAGACTGAGGCTGAGGTGGATATCGCGCTTATTCACGAAGTTCTGGAGGCAACGGGACTTGAGGGGCACCTGATCCAACGCCTGGGTTCAGGTGGTCCATCGATCCCTCTCCTCGTCATAGGCGAGCAGGGGAAGGATAGAGCCATCTCCGCAAGGGCAGCTCTGTCAGCCCTTCGGAGCGTGTTGGGGCGCAATCTTGAGGTTATTGATATGGGACGCCGGACTTGGCCGGAACTTTTGAGAGCCAGGCGGAGGCCCGAAGCTTCATCTCCTGCTAGACTAAGACTCCCAAGCGCCGGGATGGGGCATCCATCTCCGGCGGTTCTCCTTGGATATGAGGGCGGGAGGAGGCCTGTAAAGCTTCCAGTGGGCCTCATATCTAAGCATGTACTCTTGATGGGAAGGACGGGCTCAGGTAAGTCCACCACCGCGATGGCTCTCTGTGAGAGGCTGTGGTCCGACTATGGAGTTCCCTTCTTAATCCTGGACCATCATAACGAGTACACGGGCCTAGTAGCTAGGTTGGGAGGAGCCATCGTTGGCGCTTCCGGCGGCCCGTCCCTGAACATATTCAAGGGACTCGCGTCCAATCCTTCAGGTGTAGACATCTACGTAGAGGTTCTGCGAGACGCCCTCAACCTTACCCCCTCCCAGACCTTCATAGCCCACAGGTGCCTCTCAAACGCCCTAAGGGTGAGTCCGGGCGAAGATCCCACGCTGGCCGATCTGATGGACGAAATATCCGAGTACCGAGAGAGGAGCGGTCCAGAGATGGAGAGCAAGCTGGCGCTTCTCAGGAAACTTGAACCCCTGGTCAACGGGGAGGGGAGGGCGCACCTTCTGGTTGAGAGGCTGCCTGACCTGGGCCAGCTGGTCAGGCCGACCTCCATATTGCTGGGGAGCGTGGAGTCAGATTCCGTGAGAGATCTCCTGGTACACATCATCCTGAAGCGAGTTTACGATCACGCAAAGGCGTGGGGACTTGGCTCCCCCCTCAGACAGGTTGTGCTAGTCGAGGAGGGAGAGCGCGTCCTCCCAACGGTTTCAGACGAGAGGGGCGCCACGGTAGTCGACAAGATGCTCGGCGAGCTGAGGAAGTTTGGAGTGGGCATGATGATAGTCACCCAAGCCCCCCACGCTCTCTCGAGAAACGTCATGAGGAATTCTGCCATAAAGATAATCCACGCACTGGGGTCCCCTAGGGACTTCCAAACGTTGAAGCCCCTCCTCACCCCGATGAAGGGAGAGGACGATGGCCCCCCAAGTTCGATCTTCACCCTTAGGCCGGGGGAGGCTGTCGTTATCATGGAGGGCGAGCCCTCTCCACTCAGGTGTACGGTGGTCCCGCCTTCGATCGACGCCACTCCTCTTTCAGATAGAGAGATGGCGACCCTAGCTCAATCCGCTCCATCCTTTCACTCGCTCCTCCCATGAAGGGTTGGCTTAGAGCTATGGATCCCTTGCTCTGAGTCTCTGGACGACCAGTGGCCCTCTTGGCCAGCATATAGGAGAACTCTGAATGGCCTCGCCCCGAACAGCTCTAAAGATCTCCTCGACTACCTCGCCAGGCGCACTCCTCGAGGTATCGAGCTCTAATAGGGGCTTTCCGGCTAGGTGCTCCCTAGCAGAACTCCCGCAGAAGTTCACGATCTCGGCTTCTAGGTTCTCGATGACCTTGACCTTGTCGTACTTTCTACTGAGAAGCCTCACTGCGAGCACCTCCGGATCGCACCTCAGAACAACCACGATGTTCACTAGCTCTGACGGGACTGCCTCCGGGTATGCCGTAGAGACAATCACCCAGCCTCTCCGCGCCGCGAGCTCCCGGCGCAGAGCAGATCTCACGCCTTCAATATCGAGTATGTGAACTCCTCGCTCCTCATCAGTCCCAAGGACCAGCCCTCTATCGATCGCGAACTGGTTCAGCTCGATCACTTCCCCGTTGAGCCTCTCTGCTAGGATCCTAGAGATGGTGGTCTTCCCAGATCCTGGAACCCCCGTGACTAGGATTACGGGCAAGCCGGGGCGCTCAAGAGGTTCAACTTTTATATAGCCCACCTCCTACGAGGGAGTCGGGCTCCGGTGGTGTAGCCAGGCCAAGCATAGGGGCCTCTCGAGCCCCAGACCCGGGTTCAAATCCCGGCCGGAGCACCACCTTCTTTAATCAAGGGTTCCCTGCTTGGAAGCGAAGTTCAGTAGGGCAGGGGGCCAAACAGTGAGTATATCGGGTGGAATCCGTAGTGCTTAGAGATGAGAAGCCATAGCAAGATGGCGACGATGACCGCGACAGCCGACCTGACCCTCCTTCTCTGCGCAATCGGAACCGCGAGGATCAATCCGGAGATCAGGATCAGCAGACCGTAGAACAGCCGAATGATACTCTCCGCGCTGAGCATCCAGAGGATCGCTGTCCAGACTCCGAATTCGCCTATTAGGAGCCCCACCCCGATTGCCAACCCGCCCACTACGGCTCCGTAGATGCCCTCTACCAACATGATCCTGGCTGAAAAGGGGAGCTCTAACCTGGGCCTAGCTCGGGCCTTCCAGCTATGCCTCTTGGGCTTTCTCTTACGGGTATACATCATCAATCTCCTCCCACAACGGTCCCCACCCTCTTACCCTCAACTGCGTCCAACACGCTCTGTGGCCTAAGCCCATCTAAAACGATACACCGAATGGACGACCTCTCGAGGACCTTGATCGCAATCGGATCCAGGAGTTCGTACCCGCCCGGCTCAAACCTGTACCTTTCCACGATTTCTCTGAGGGTTTCGTAGGACACCTTCTCCAAAAGGGTGGCGCCCGGTTCCGAGGGGGGTCGGTCAAATATGCCTGGTGCGCCCGTGGCTTTGATCAGGAGAGGTGCACCGACCAACTCAGACATCACCGCCGCCACCGCGTCGGTCGACTGAGCCGGAGCCACCCCACCCATCACGACAACAGGGCTCGCCTTGAGAGCCCATACCGCCTCATCGTAGCTCTTCGGTACTCTTGGATGCGCGACGTCACCCAGCGCCGCTACCATAACGGCAGCGTTCAGCCTCGTAGCTGATATCCCAATCTCGTCGAGGAAGGCCTTGTTGGCGCCGAACCCCTCAGCCAAACCTATGTACCTCCTCGCTAGCTGCCCACCCCCGGCGACTACGGCAACCTTGATTCCCCGCTCCACGAGGTTAACAACGACGTCTCTATATTCCTCCAAGAGTCTTGGATCCTCGACGCCTCTATCAAACACTACGCCGCCGAGCAGGAGCGTGATTATCATGTCAAGCCGCGTCGACTGATCTTTCCATTAAATAATGGGATCGCTACCTGCCGTCGAACCTGATGGGCTTCTCCAGCCTCGAAAGCAGGACCACTCTACTCTCGGGCACCTCAGAGAGTATTTTGTATCCCGTCTCCTCCACGAGAGCCTCCGCGAACTCCCTCACCTCCGCGTGAGATGGCATGTTCGCTCTGGAGAGTCTCCTCCTCGAGTAGCCCACGTACATGTACGCCTTAGGCTCCACGTAGGTGGGCTCGTACTTCTCGATGAGCTTCGCCCACTCCTCCGGCTTCTCCATGTTCAGCCCCTTGATCACCGTGATTCTCATCACTGTCGGCGCAGAGAGCGACTGAATAAGCTCCAGGGTCCTGTTTAACCGCTGCCACGCGTCGGGTATTAGGGGCCTGGTTATCCGCTTGTAGAGGCCTTCCTCGTACGCTGGCACCGTGACGTAGAGCTGCGTCGGCTCCCTCTCTATGGATTCCAGCCTCTCTGGGAGGGTTCCGTTGGTAACTATGAAGGTGGTCATCCCTCTCCTCCTATAGGCATCCACAAGCCCCCCGATGTAGGGATAGAGCATCGGCTCGCCCGTTAGAGATATTGCAGCGTGCCTGGGCTCCTCCGCCTCCCTGAGCCACTCCTTGCTGAAGACCTTGACGCCCTTGTAACCCTGGACGAGCATCCTGTGGATCCTTATGCTCTCCTCGGCAACGTCCTCTGGGTCGTCCCACCTGGCGCCCTCCTCGGGTATCTCCTTCCACCTGAAATCCGGTGGCATGTCACTCGCGTTCAGTCTCCAGCAGTAGAGGCACTGCAGGTTGCAGAACGAAGCGGTGGGAGTCATTTGGAGGCAGCTCCATGTCGTGATGCCGAAGAACTTGTTCTTGTAGCACGTCCTGCCGCGCATCAGGGCCTCTCGAAACCAGTAGCACGGCTTGATGGCGGAGTGATTGAGCACAAACTTGTATCCCTGCTTCTCCATCAGTTCCCTAACGTGTTGCGGAACCTTCACAACGCCGTCGGCCATCAGTTTCGAGCAGGTAGTCGAGGGGAAAAATAAAGTGGACCAGCCCAAGCTTGGCCGATGGCGCATGCTGGAGAAAATAACCAAAGTAATAGATCACTGCGATCAAGGTCTGAAGGAGCTCGAGCAGACTAGAGAGGACTCAATCCGACTATCGCGGGAACTTCTGAGAGACGCAAGGAGGGCCGTCTCGCTCGCCCATCGAGGCCATCTGCAAGAGGCAGAGGAAATCGTCCTAGGAGCTTTCTCCCGGCATAACGCCTTCCTCAGTGGCCTATCTGGAGATGCTCGGCAGTTGGCATATGTGACCCTCGCCCAAGCCTCTCAGGAGCTCGTTGAAGCCATGCTCGTTGTTAGGATGCTCTCTGGGACTGACCCACCTCTGCCGGAAGACCTTGGGGTGGGCTGCAGGGAGTACGTACTCGGCCTTGCCGACGCGGCCCTCGAGCTTAGAAGGGCAGCCCTTAATCTCCTCAACAGGGGGGACCTAGAGGGGGCCAGGGGGCTAGTCACGATCATGGAGGGGCTCATGGATCGCCTCTCTCTGCTGGTCTTTCCCGACGCTCTTCTTCCCGTTCGACACAAAGTTGACACTCTGAGGGCCCTGATAGACAGGACCAAGTCGGATATACTCTGTTCGATGGGAGGGGGCTCCCTTTGAAGGGTAGGCAGGCCGCCCGGATGATCTACTTCCTCATCTCCATGGCGAAGCTGGGCGCCGTTCAAGCGCCCGTGGAGGTGACCAAGCTGAAGGTAGAGATGGGGCTGCCGAGGACCACGCTAGCCAGGTGGATTGCGGAGGCTAAGTCTCAGGGACTCGTCGAGGTACAGGCTGAGGGAAAGGTCAAGAAGGTTGGATTCACCAAGAAGGGTAGGGAACTACTGAGGAGGCTCTCCGAGGAGCTTCACCTGGCGTTTGAGGAGATGGAGTCTCCCGTGGAGATCACGGGCGTCGTCTTCAACGGGATGGGGGAGGGGGCCTACTACGTGTCGAGGGCAGGATACAAGAGGGAGTTCATTAGGCTTCTGGGATATGAGCCCTATCCAGGAACTCTAAACCTCAGAATAGCCTCTGCCAGAGATCTAGAGGCTATTCGGAGGTGGAGAGTGTCCTCCACGCCTGTGGTGATCCCGCCATTTCGAGAGGGCGGCAGGACGTTCGGCGCCGTCAAGGTCTACCAGGTTTCTATACCCGATTTCGAACATCCTGTGCACGCAATCTACGCGGAGAGGCGCCACTATTCGGACGACGTCCTAGAGCTGATATCGCCGAAGAGCCTGAGAGAGGCCCTTGGGCTCAAAGACGGCGATCCGCTCGTGGTTCGCCTAGTCTCCTACCGTGCCAGAGAATAGATTAGTGATTGGTGGGCCGGGTGGGACTCGAACCCACGACCTCCGCCGTGTGAGGGCGGCGTCATAGCCGCTAGACCACCGGCCCAGCGGGGGGACTTGTGGACAGGCGAATATTAAGCTCTACTGTCGGCGGCGGGGGGTCACTACTCAAGATCCTCCTCCTCTTGAATTCAGCGGCTTCGCTAGCTCATCCCTCCCCGCCTACGCAGCCCCTCTGGCGGGGGTATTAAATACGGTTGGGCCCCTCTCCCCGAGAGATGGACCGAAAGGAACTGATCAGGGCTTTTGCCAAGGCTTTGATAGACATCCACCGCGGCGAAGACAGATCAAGAATCGCCGAGTCCCTTCAGAATGTTTTGAAAGACGCTGAAGAGTCTGCCCTCGTTGAGAAAGGTGAGCTCACCGCGCTTAGAGGAATTCTAGAGGCCATCAGGGGTAAGTGGTCTTCGTCATTCGTCCACAAGCTAGTCGCCGCTGCCGACGACGCGGAGCTGCTTCGATTGCTTCAGGAGCGCCTTGGCACCTGGTCGGAGGATATCACGGAACTCACTCCCAAGGAGGCCCAGTACATTTCCCTGTGGTCAGAGCTGATTGAAGAGCTGCAGTCAACCCTCGAGGCGATGGAGCAAGACATCAATCAGACCGAGAGGCAGAGTTCTCGCCAGGGATGACGTACTTACCCGACCGATCTCTCTCCACAACCCCCTCTCTCTCAAGCCTCCTCATGATCGCCAAGGCTTCGACGATATTGACTCCCAGCGCTGAAGCCGCCTCTCTCAGGGTGAACGGGCCCTTAGAGCGAAACAGCTGGGTGAGCTCAGCTGGGAGCGCTGGACCTGCTTCTTTTACCTTCTTGGGTCTTCTCTCCCCGGCTCCCAGAACTTCAAGCATTCTCTCCTCATCGATGGCAACCTTCCCTCCCTCTCCAACAGTGACGTGCGATAGGAGGGCCCGCGCGATCCTGATCATTGCCCTTGGATTGTAATTCGCCTTTTCGGCTATCAGCCTGACTATTTTCTCCGTGAAGGGGTAGTATGGGCTGGGAGAGGCCGCCTCCTCCACCCTGTAGTGAGCCATCCTCTTTCGGATGATCTCCGTGGCCGCCTCAGGGGTTACGGGCCCAACATGAAGAACCCTTGCGCCTAAGTTCTTGAGAAATGGTCCTATAACCCGAATGGCCTCCGGTACGCAAGCGATGAGGATTACCTTTCCTCCATCAAGCCGCTGGTATAGTTCTCGAAGGAACTTTGCGAACGCCGTAGCGTCCTTCCTAGTCCCCATAAGCACGTTCTCAATCTCGTCAAGCATGAAGAGAACGTGATCTCTGCTGTTAAGCTCGGCAGCAACGTCCCTACCCACCCTTAGCGGGTCTGAGAAAGCCTCCTCTCCGATCTTCTTCATGAGCAACCTGTCTAGGATGCTCGACCTGACTGCGCCGAGGATAGATCTCGCCACATCCGCCCAGTCATCCGAGTCTATCTTCACGTAGAATCGATCCGCCCAGTCTATTTGTTCGGCGATGAACCTGAGCCTCTGAGTCTTCCCGCTTCCAAACTCGCCCACCAGCACGACTATCGCCTTGTCGCCTGACTCCAGCGTGCCAACGACGAGCTCCTTCAACTCCCTGTCTACCTCAGTCGCGACGTGGAATGGGGTCACCTCGTCGAGCCCCTCGCTGGAGAGTTGTGCGAATGGGTTGCCTATCAGCAGCCACCTCAGATATCCTGCCTGCGCTCCCCGCGAAGTGCTCAATGCGGCCACTCAGAGAAGCCCCCACGCGCCCCTAATATATGATCGCAACTCGGCGGCTTAATCGCCCTCGACGCTGATCAATACCTTTAATTATCTGAGAAGCTCCAACCGAGCGAGATGAGTCCCAGATACGCGTATACTGCTGCATTGACGGCGATTACAGCCTTCCTCCTCCTGCTGCTAACAGTACCGCTTGGCGCCCAGGCCGCGTCTGGGGCGCCGACCACGCCCTACTATTACAAGGTCGACGTCCTGATGGACTTCTCCTCTCTCGACTATGCAAAGATCTCCATCCAGCAGAACCTCTACGGGGACCTGGCCATATCTCTGAGGCAGTCGATCGAGGCCGTCGGAGAGGAGATCTATCTGGACTCAGTTAAGTCCATAATCAAGGCAGAGATAGGGAACCGGAGCCTAATCACGGGTAGATACGACTTTGTCTTGGAGGGAGATCCGCAGGTTCAGGTCCGCTACTCAGGGGCGGAGCTCCCCCGCGCGCAGATATCGATAGACCTGACCCTTCGCGGTAGTGAGTCTGCGAGTGAGACTAAGACACTGATGTACCTCATGGACGCGAGCCACCCCTGGCTGTATCAGCTCTACACCCAACCCATTCTCGTCCGATTCGGAAACACCAGCGTCGTTGTGCCGCTGCACGAACTCAACCTGACGATCATACTCCCCCCGGGCTACTGCGTCGAGACGGGTGGACCTCGCGCATCCACTGTGAAGCTCTTGGGGGACTACCCAAACCAAAGAGTCGTCCTAAACTGGCACGTAACCAATCCCTCTGTGGAGGCGAGAGGAACAACTCTTAGGAGCTTTGGGCCGATCTTCTTCATCCTCGACAGGCCGAATGAAGAGGCCGTGTCAAAGATTCAGGAACTTGAGTCGGGCTTAATGACTGCTGGCCGTGCGGAGGAGCTGGAGGAACTCCTCAGCGAATTAAGCCGCGCTGAGGATGTTCTCCTAGAGTTCTGCTCGATGAATCAGACGTACCTCACTGACTTGGAAGCCAGAGCAACTCAGGTATCTGGGGGCGCTGGACCATCGCTTGCCACTTGGGTGGCGTCCGCAGGCATAACCGCCATCCTCATCGGTGCCTCGGTCATCCTACTGAGGCGCCGGTAAAACTTTCATCCTGCCGCTCTACTGATGGATCTACCCGCGAAAATATTATCCGCCCAGGAGCGACCTAACCAAGGGGTCACTCCTGGGCAGGATAGTGCTGGATGAGGACAAGCTCTCACACAGCCACATTCCGAGTAGGCTTCCCCACCGGGAGGAAGAGCTGAAGAAGATACGTTATGTGCTCGAGACGGGGTCGGGCCCTCTCCTCGTTTACGGAAGGACGGGCGTCGGTAAGACGGCGGCATCGCGTCTTGCGGCCCGCCTTGTAGCCGACTCGACCGGCACCCCCTTCGCCTATGTCAACTGCTCCTTCAGTCCCAGAACCGCGTCCAGGGTACTGTCAGAGATAATTCGCCAGCTAGGCGATGGAATGCCGGATAAGGGAATCTCCTTTCAAGATAGGCTCTCCCTGCTGGAGGCCATAGTGACCGACCTCGGCGGGAGGGTTGCGATAATCCTAGACGAGGTTCAGGATCTAACTAAGGGAGGAGAGGAACTCGTGTATTCCCTCCTGAGACTCCACGAGAATGGCCAGGCACCATCTCTCAACAGGCTGGTGGTCATATACAGGGAGGAAACGCGCCCCCAGTTCTTGGCCGAGAGTTCCACACTCAGCTTCTTCACGTTCAAGCTCCGATTCAGGCCCTACACTCAAGAGCAGCTGGTCGACATACTGAGGGCCAGGGCGCAAGAGGCGCTCAGGCCTGACACTTTCTCCGATGATGCCCTGAGAGAGATCGCCCGCTTGACCACCAGCTACCAAGAGGGTAACGCTAGATACGCCCTATCCCTCCTGAGGGCGGCCGCTCTCTTAGCTGAGAGCGAGGGTTCTCGTGTGCTGGACGTTGAACACGTCAGACGTGCAGAGGAGGGCGCAGAGGTTTCCACCGTGGACCTCTCCATCTTAGGAGGTCTCGATCTACACGACCAACTGATACTGCTAGCGGTTGCCAGGCTCCAGTCTAGACTCGGCGAGAGGTGGGTGACGATGGGGTCCCTCAAGGAGGAGTACCGCGTGATAGCCGAGGGCTATGGCGTCCCGGCCTTCAAGCACACTGCCACTTGGAGGCGAGTCAAAGAGCTCGGTGCCCTAGGGATCCTCGAGATACGACGCTCAGGGAAGGGTATGAGGGGGCAGACAACTCTGATCTCCCTCCGAGCTCCACCAGAAGAGCTGTCAGGGGTTGTGGAGGACATCTTGAACAGGAAGGTGGGGAAGTGGCCGATCAGGACAGCCCTCTAACGTTCTCTAGGGCGGACTGGAGGGTCTCAGGATCCAGCCCGTGCCTCCTCGCGAACTCTATGATCTTTGCTGGCCTGCCGCCCAACGCGGCCTTGATCAGCGGGAGAATCTCCCTAGAGACCACCTTGGAGGACACGTGATACCTCTTGGCCAGTTGGAGGGACACTTCTTTAATCACCCTCCTGGATTGGACTGTTGCAGAGGCCTGCTTCACCCACGACGGGAATGAGAACTTCACGTAACCTGTTTGTTCTCCAGTCGTCAATTTAGCTGAACACACGCCCAGAGTTGCCATCTCGTTTGCATATGTGAGGAGCCTCCAGCTCTGCGTTCGCACGATCCTCCCCATGAACACGTCCGCGCGGGACAGGTACTCGTAGGCCAGGGCAAGGGTCTTTGGGTTCTTGTAGGCCAGGGAGACGTTTTCCTCTACCCACCTGAGGATCATGTCAGGATCAACGTCAACGTTCATAGTCATCCAGGCCGCGTACCTACAGTTCTTCCCCAGGAATATGGCCCTCATGAGCTCGAATATGTTCTTCTCTACGTCCCTACTCCCGAAGAGCTTCCCAACGGTCCCGACGAGTTCCCGAGATCCCTTGGCGACCGCCTCCAGGTCGTTGATTGCAGCCCTCAGGTCCCCCTTGGAGTTCTGCGCTATCGCCTTGAGGGCAGTCTCGGGCAGGTGGACCCCCTCCTGCTGGGCGATCTTCCTCAGCAGCGCGTAGACGGTCGTCCAGCGGAGCCTGGTGAACTGCACCATCGTCGTGAGACCCCTGAGCTGGGCGAGTCCCTGCTCGTATGGATCGTTGGCCGTCAGCACGATGGGGACGGGCGCCCTCTTCAGGATCTCCCTCAGTATGGATGCGATGGTGCGGGCCTCCGAGGGCAGGGCATCTATCTCATCGAATAGGATCATTCTCCTCTTGCCGGTGAAGAGGGACCGCGCGGTCAGCCCCTCAAGGAGTTTGGAGAGATGCTCCCTGTTCCTAACGTCGCTCGCGTTGACCTCAACGATCTCCATGTCCAGCTCACTAGCTATGGCGTAGGCCGCGGAGGTCTTCCCGGTGCCTGGGGGTCCGTGCAGAAGCAGGGGTTTGACCTTCTTTCCCGCCCTGACATCCTCGATCCACTTCCTGATGGCCTCGATCGCCTTCTTCTGTCCTACTATCTCGTCTAAGCTCTTGGGCCGGTACTTTTCCGTCCACGGCATCCTCTCGAGAGTGGCCCTGCTCAAGCCCTCCCACCCACCGCGGCCAGCTTGGCTAGGAGGGCGGACAGCTGTATGTCGCCATGTGAGCCCTCAGTGAGCCTGAAGTCCGCCTCGCCGATGTAATAGGCCAGCTCCGCCTTGACCGCATCGTTGAGGTTCGGCAGGGCCATTATCTCTCTGTGGAGCTGTCTGACGATATCCTCCGCCGACATGCCGTACGTGATCATGAGGTCCCTCAGCGTTGCCCTCGCCCTCATGAAGTCCCCTTTCAGGGCAAGCTGGATCATGTCACGCACTTCTTGAGGACTCGCTATCCCTGCCACCCTGTAGACGAGGGTGGCGTTAACGACCTCCCCGAAGGCGGACGCTGTCTGAAGGATGTTTATGGCCCTCCTCAGATCTCCCTCTGCGACGTACACGATTGCGTCCAGCCCCTCTTCCTCATACGTGACGCCTTCGTTCTCCGCGATGAACCGCAGCCTCTCTTTTATCGCCTCGTCGGGCAGGGGGTTGAACCTGAATACGGCGGTCCTAGACTGTATGGGATCTATGATCTTCGAGGAGTAGTTGCACGCCAGTATGAACCGTACGTTGTCAGAGTATAGCTCCATGACTCTCCTGAGGGCGTGCTGGGCATCTGCGGTCATGCTGTCAGCTTCATCGAGGTGTATGATCTTGAATGGAGCGTCCCCGAACGGCATAGCCCTGGCGAAATCCTTCACCTTTGTGCGGATGGTGTCGATCCCTCTCTCGTCGGAGGCATTCAGCTCTAGGTAGTTTCTTCGGAAGGTTTCCCCCTCTCCGAAGAACTCGTGCGCCAGGGCGATCGCGGTGGTCGTCTTCCCGGTGCCAGCAGGGCCCGCGAACAGCAGGTGAGGTATCGACCCCTTTGCGACGAACCCCTTCAGAGCGTCCACGACTTCTTTCTGATCCACTATGTCATCCAATTTCTTGGGCCGGTACTTCTCAATCCAAAGTTCGAACGCCAAATTCATCCCTCCGAGTTCCTCATTAGGGGACTCTCGGAAAATAATTAGGTGCCGGTCTGAAGGGCCGATCCTCACCTTTATAACTCCGGCCGGAGTTCCACGGAGGATGTTCCCGGTAAGGTGCTTCACGTGCGGGGCCATTATCGGAGATAAGTGGGAGGAATACATTTCGAGGGTCTCCCAGGGTGAGCCCCCAGGCAAGGTCCTGGACGAGATGGGTATCAAGAGGTACTGCTGCAGGAGGATGTTCCTCTCTCACGTCGATGTCAGCGACGAACTGGTGAAGTTCGCCTCGATGGCAAAGCTGAAGATGGCTCCGCCGTGAGCCCTTGCCGAAGGTTTATACGCCCACTCGGTTGGTGCGGGTGATGCGAAAAATGCCGGACGCGCGGGACGAGTTCATGTCCATACCCGTCGAGGACAAGGACCTGCTGGTCCCTAGGCAGAAGTACCTCTCGGCCGGGATACATGTGGGCACGAAGGTCAGGACCAGGGACATGGAGAAGTTCATCTACAAGGTGAGGCCCGACGGGCTCTGCATGATCGACATTCGCAAGACCGACGAGAGGATCAGGGTTGCGGCCAAGTTCCTTGCCCGGATGGACCCGGAGAAGATCTTGGTGGTTTCCGCAAGGATCTACGGATTCAAGCCGGTCAGGAAGTTCGCGGAGTACGTGGGCGCCAAGGCGATCACCGGCCGCATACTTCCGGGACTCCTGACGAATCCACAGTCCCCCTCCTACATAGAGCCCGAGGTGGTCCTCCTCTCAGACCCCAGGGTGGACAAACAGATCCACGACGAGAGCGCCAAGGTCGGCATACCCGTGGTGGCCCTAGTCGACGCCGACAACACCCTAGAGAACATAGACCTCGCGATACCCGCGAACAACAAGGGTCGGAGGTCCCTGGCGTTCATCTTCTGGCTGCTGGCCCGAGAGGTCTTGAGGGCGCGGGGAGACCTTCCACCTGACGGTGAGCTTCCGGAGAGCTACGAGGCGTTCGCCACGAGGATCATGGGGATAGTATGACATCCCCCCGATACAGTTTTTCATTCGCTCTCTCCCATCAATCAGGATACCATCATGAGCGTTAGGAGGCCCGCCGTCGCAGGGTTCTTCTATCCCGCGGCTCCATCGGCCCTTTTACGCTCACTGGAGGAGGTCTTCAGGAGGGCTGGGTACGCAGAGGTACCCCATGTCGCCGAATCTGGCCCCCGCTCGATAAGGGGGGCTATGTGCCCTCACGCTGGGTACGCCTACTCGGGTCACGTCGCGGCCGCGGCGTACGCCAGGCTGGCAGAGGATGGCGCGCCAGACGTGTTCGTCTTGGTGGGGCCCAACCACACCGGGCTGGGCGAGATGATCTCCATCTACCCTGAAGGGGCTTGGGAAACGCCGCTGGGGCGAATCTCCGTCGACTCCGAGTTGGCAGCTGAGATACAGGAGAACTGCCCTTTGGCGCGGTTCGACCAGCTGGCTCACATGAAGGAGCACTCCCTCGAGGTTCAACTCCCTTTCATACAGGCGGTGTTCGGGGAGGCGAAGATCGTCCCTATAGCGATGCTCGATCAGTCTCCGGGGGCCGCAGCCTCGCTCGGCTCTGCCATTGCATCAGCATGCTCAAGTCTGGGGAGGGATTGCGTCGTGATAGCCTCTTCGGATATGTCTCACTACGAGCCGGCCGAAATAGCCGAGAGGAAGGACAGGAAGGCCCTAGAGGCGATCATCTCCATGAACGTGGAGGCCCTTTACGAGGTAGTCTCAGAGTTGAACATCTCCATGTGTGGATACGGCCCGGCGGCCGCGATGCTCATTGCTTCTAAGCTTTTGGGGGCTGAGAAGGCCGAACTCGTGACTTACTCGCACAGCGGGGAAACTACCGGGGACTACTCCGCCGTGGTGGGTTACGCGTCGGTGGTGGTGCGCGCTTGAGCACGCCTTCTAGGAAGTTAGATCACCTAATCATAGCTCGAGACCGAGAAGTGGAAGCCTTGAGACTCAATTGGCTGTCCCAGATATACATCCCACACGAGGCCCTCCCCGAGATGGACCTCGACCACGTAAACCTCGAAACAGACTTCTTGGGAAGGACCGTCGCCGCGCCCCTCATCATCGAGGGCATGACCGGAGGGCACGAGGCTGCCGAGAAGATAAACAGAGCCCTGGCTTCAGTGGCTGAGGAGTTTCGAGTCGCCATCGGGGTTGGCAGTCAGAGGGCAGCCCTGGAGCACCCTGAACTCGTCGGCACCTACAGAGTGGCGAGGGAGGAGGCCCCAGATGTTCCGCTCATAGCGAACATAGGGGCCACCCACATCACGGGTGAGCGGGGTCTTCGCAACGTTCAAGAGGTCGCCTCAATGATCGAGGCCGATGCCGTCGCAATCCACCTCAATGCGCTCCAGGAGGTGGTGCAGCCGGAGGGAGATCCCGCGTACACTGGAGTCCTTGCGGCCCTGAGGGACCTCGCCCGGGAGGCTGGCGTGCCCATAGTGGTCAAGGAGACTGGGACCGGAATCTCCGGGGAGACTGCACGGGCCATAGAGAGGGCCGGGGTATACGCCATCGACATCGGCGGCGCCGGCGGAACCCACTGGGCGATAGTGGAAGGGCTGAGGTATCCACAGGGCCACAGACTGGCTCCCTCTCCGTTCAGATTCTCAACGTGGGGGATACCGACCCCGGTGAGCGTGGCCGAGGTCTCCTCCCTCACGTCCAGGGTCAGGGTGATCGGCTCTGGCGGTATCCGCAGCGGCGTGGATGCCGCAAAGGTGATAGCCCTCGGCGCCCACATGGCCGGGGCCGCCTTGCCCTTCCTCCGCGCCTTCTACAGGGGAGGGAGGGATTCGCTTAGGGACACCATGGAGAGGTTTATCTCAGAGCTTAGATGGGCCCTGTTCTTGACGGGCTGCAGGACTCCGACCGAGCTGAGGCTCCGCGGTGGTGCGGTCGCCACAGGCGAGCCGCTTCAGTGGCTTCAGCAGAGGTTGGGGCCCGGATGGCAAGTTTATAAACCGGGGACGAAGTCGCCTCGATGGCTTGTAGGGTGGGGATGAAGGATGACCGCTGGAGACAAACCCTTCTACGTGAAGTTTGAGACCCCCGAGGATCTAGTGCCCAAGATATACGAGCTCATCGAGCTCGCTAGGACGACTGGAGGCAAGATCAGGAAGGGCGTGAACGAGACCACGAAGTCCGTAGAGCGGGGCGAGGCCGTGTTCGTCGTCGTAGCTGAGGACGTCGATCCGCCTGAGATAGTGGCCCACATCCCGCTCCTGTGCGACGAGAAGAACGTGCCGTACGCCTACGTCCCCAGCAAGGCCGAGCTGGGGAAGGCAGCCGGGATCGAGGTCGCCTCCTCCTCGGTTGCCATAATCGATCCAGGTCAGGCCAAGAGCCTCATGGAGGCCCTCGTGGAGAAGATAGAGGAGGTCAAGAAGGCCTCTTCGTAGGCCTCCCCCTCCCGCGGCGGGTTAATATACCCTCGATCTCTCCTGAGACCGACGGGAGGTAGGTGAAGTGTCCTCCGAACAGGACAAGGCGTACCCAGCCGAGGTCGTGGAGATAATCGGGAGGACTGGAGTCGCTGGCGACGTGATCCAAGTCAGGGCGAAGGTCCTCGCGGGAAAGGACAGGGGGAGGGTCCTCACCAGGAACGTCAAGGGACCCGTCAGGCTCGGCGACATTCTCCTGCTGCGGGAGACCGAGATGGAGGCCCGCAAGCTTAAGCCGAGATGAGGCGAGGGGATACGCTTGAGCAAGGCGGCTTACAGGGCGCTGAAGACGTGCAAGTTCTGCGGGGCCGAGATAGAGCCCGGGAAGGGCTGGATGTACGTCTTGGCGGACGGCACCATATGGTACTTCTGCTCGTCCAAGTGCGCGAAGAACATGCTCCACCTGGGCAGAAAGCCTGAGAGGGTCAGGTGGACTGCCAAGGCCAGGGAGCTCAAGCAGAAGAGGAGACTCGGCCAGAATGTCTGAAGAGCGCCTCCCAAAGTATCGCCAGCCGCTAGTGGCCGTTCTGGGCCACGTCGACTCGGGAAAGACGACTCTGCTGGACTACATAAGGAAGACCCGAGTGGCCGCGAAGGAGCCGGGCTCGATAACCCAACACGTCGGAGCCTCGGAGGTTCCGGCAGACGTCATTGAGAAGGTCTGTGAGCCCGTGTTCAAGGCTCTGGGTGTTCGCTTCGAGCTGAAGACTCAGGGCTTGCTCTTCATAGATCTCCCGGGCCACGAAGTGTTCTCCAACCTCAGGAGGAGGGGCGGATCAGTTGCCGATGTCGCGATACTGGTCATCGACATCATGGGGGGAGTCCAGCCGCAGACGGTGGAGTCGATAAACATCCTCAAGGAGAGGAGGACCCCCTTCGTCATCGCACTGAACAAGATCGACCTCATAGCCGGGTGGAAGAGCAAGCCAGACGCGCCCTTCATAGAGTCGATCAAGGAGCAGCCCCCGAGGGCCATCGCCGAGTTTGAGCGGAGATTCTACACGATCTTGGGGCAGCTGGCAGAGCATGGCATTAATGCGGAGCGGTACGACAGGATCACGGACTTCACGCGGACCTTCGCCGTTGTCCCGACGAGCGCCACCACGGGGGAGGGAGTCCCAGATCTGCTGGCCATACTGCTGGGCCTTGTCCAGAGGTACATGCTCGACAGGCTCGAGATTACCTCTGAGGAGGGTAGAGGCGTCGTTCTCGAGGTCAAAACCGTGCACGGGCTCGGAACGGTCATCACAGCGATAATCTACGACGGAGAGCTCAGAGAGGGTGACACCATCGTACTGGCTGGCCTTGGGGGGGCCATCGTGACGAAGGTGCGTGCGCTCTTCCGCCCGAGGCCGCTGGACGAGATGAGAGCACCTGGGGCAAAGTTTCAGAGGGTCTCGTCCGCAAGCGCGGCCGCGGGCGTGATGGTCTCTGCAGTCGACCTCGAGGGTGCCATCGCCGGCTCACCGCTGATCGTGGTCAGGGAACCCGAGAAGCTCGAGGAGGCCGTCAGAGCTGTGGAGGAGGAGGTCAGCGCCATCCTGATCAAGACCGACAAGGTGGGCGTGATAGCCAAGGCGGACACCCTGGGGACGCTCGAGGCCCTGGTCTCCCACCTCAGGTCCAAAGGGATTCCCGTCAGGAGGGCCGACATAGGCCCGGTGACCAAGACGGACGTCTTCGAGGCCCACGCGATGAAGTCCGACGATCCGAAGTACGCCGTGGTGATCGCCTTCAACGTCAAGGTTACGGAGGAGGCAGAGCAGGAGGCCAAGAGCAGAGGGACTAGGATATTCCACGATGTGATCATATATCAGCTCATAGAGAAGTTCGAGGCCTACTTGGAGGAACTCAAGAGGAAGGAGATAGAGGAACTCCTCTCGAGCGTAGTATATCCGGCTGAGATAGTGGTCCTTCCCGACTACATCTTCCGGAGGAGCGACCCCGCCATAGTGGGGGTTGAGATCCTCAGGGGGAAGATCAGGCCGGGCTACTCGCTCATAAACGAGTCCGGGAGGAGGGTCGGAGTCATTCAGGACATCCAAGACAGGGGTGTAAGGCTCCCGGAGGCCAAGGCCGGGGACAAAGTGGCCGTCTCGATAAAGGGCGGGGTGGTCGGCAGGAACGTAAAGCCCGGCAGGACACTCTACACAGAGGTGTTCGACGTCTACGACCCAAAGAAGAGATCCATGTTCTTTGCGATGCTCTCTGAAGAGGAGAAGGAACTCTACAGAAGGATACTCGCCCTGAGGAGGAGGCGGTGAGGGTCAGCTTTATTTTGCTGGGACGCGATCTCGCGTGACGAGGAGGTGTAGCGTTTGTACGCGAGAAGGAGAAAGGAAGAGAACGTAATAGTGTTCGACATAGCCGATCCCGAGACCGGGAGGACATACCACTTTCAGGTCCCCGAGGAGAAGCTGGTGCCGCTGATAGGCAAGAGGATAGGTGAGATAATCCACGGAGACGCCATAGGGTTCCCTGGATACTCGTTCAAGATCACTGGAGGCACCGACCGCGACGGCTTCCCTATGCACCCAGGACTCCAGGGGCCCGGCAAGAGGCGGGCGCTCCTGTCAGGCCCCCCAGGATTCCACCCAACTAGAGAGGGGGAGAGGAGGGCCAAGATAGTCAGAGGCAACGTGGTCTCAGAGTTCACCAAGCAGATCAACCTGAAGGTCGTTGAGAAGGGCCCCACTCCGCTCGAGGACTATCTACCCAAGGAGGAAGAGGCGGCGGCTGAGTGAGGTCGTGAGAGGGGGTTCACTTGGCCGAGAGGGGGCCTGACGGGGAACCACTTCAGCCCGAGATGAACGTGGGGACTGCTGGCCACGTCGACCACGGGAAGTCCACACTAGTTCAGGCGCTCACGGGGATCTGGCCGGAGCGGCACAGCGAGGAGCTCAAGAGGGGCATCACGATAAAGCTAGGCTACGCGAACGCGGACCTCAGGAAGTGCCCCAGTTGTGAAGACGACGCCCCCTCTTGCTACACGACCTCCAAGGAGTGTCCCCTTCACCCCGGCGAGAGGACCATCCTCATGAGGAAGATCTCGCTCGTGGACTGCCCCGGACACGACACACTGATGGCCACCATGCTCGCCGGCTCAACGTTGATGGACGCAGCGCTCTTGGTAATAGCGGCCAACGAGGACGTGCCCCAGCCTCAGACAAGGGAGCACCTCGCTGCCCTGAAGATAATGGGAGTCAAGCAGATAATCGCGGTCCAGACCAAGATAGAGCTTGTAGACGACGAGAAGGCGATAGAGAACTACGAGAAGATAGTCGAGTTCCTTCGGGAGAACTTGGACGAGGTACCCCCGATAATCCCTGTGTCCGCGATCAACGGGGTGAACATAGACTTCCTCATCCGTGAGATGGTAAGGAGGTTCACCCCGCCCGAGAGGGATCTGACCAAGCCCCCACGAATGTACGTCGCAAGGTCCTTCGACGTTAACAAGCCTGGAACTCGACCGGACAAGCTCGTGGGTGGAGTCCTTGGAGGGACCGTAGTCCAAGGCAAGTTCTCGGTTGGAGACGAGATAGAGCTGCGACCCGGTATCTACGCCGGGGGGAAGTTTATCCCCATAACCACGGAGATCGTCAGCCTCAGGAGTGAGAACACCGAGCTCCACTACGCGATAGCTGGTGGACTGATTGGCGTTGGAACGAAGCTAGACCCCGCCCTGACGAAGGCTGACAACATGGTGGGCAACGTAGTCGGGCTGCCGGGCGAGCTCCCACCCACTTGGCAGGAACTCGACATCAAAGCCAAGTTCCTCGAGAGGATAGTTGGGCTTCGCGAGGAGATTGAGGTCCGCAAGCCCAAGCTGAAGGAGCTGATAACCCTAAACGTGGGAACTGCCACGGTTCCAGCGATAGTCAAGGCGATAGATCCCGAGGACAACCTGAGGGTTCTGCTGAGGATACCGGTGTGCGCTGAGCAGGGTCAGAGAGTCGCCATCTCCATGAGGATAGGAGGAAGGTGGAGACTCGTCGGCTACGGGTTCATCGAGGGAGGGGCCGAGTACAGACCCGCCTGAGCTCCACTCTCCCATGACCCACTGTCAGGGCTGCGGGTAAGAGATATAATGGGGGGGCCTTCTCCAGGATTGAGCGGCCGTGGTCTAGCCTGGACTAGGATGGGGGCCCTCCAAGCTTTCGCGGGGTGAGCCCCAGACCCGGGTTCAAATCCCGGCGGCCGCACCACCCCCTTACAGGCTGGGGAACGCATCCGAAACTCCTTAATCCGGAACCATTACGGGAATTCCCGCTATGTCAGGCCCCACCGGTGAGGTCTTAAGAGCAAGGGAGCGGTTGCGGGCCGCCGCGAAGGAGGTTGCCAGGGCCAACGGGCTGACCCAGGAGAAGGCCCTCGAGCTCGTCGCCGACCTGACTTTGGCGTTTGTAGACGGCGTAACAAAGTCTCCCAGGTTTGCAGGCTTGGCTGAGGAGTGGATGCGAGTTGCGGCCTCGGCCAAGAGACCCCCAAACTGCAGGGCACCCTGCGCCTTCTCTGAGAGTTTAGAGCACGTTCTTAGGGTCCGCTACAAGTTCATGGACATGCACTACCTCTTAGCCGTCAAAGGAAGATCGGGGGAGGCGTAAGAACGCCCAGCGAAGCTTTAAATATCCTGATGGCCGATCCAACACCGGCGCCCCGGTAGCTCAGCCCGGCGGAGCACCGCCTTGGTAAGGCGGGGGTCGCGGGTTCGAATCCCGCCCGGGGCTCCACACTCCTCACTCTCGGGCCCCCTGTCAGCGTTTTAATACTCCCCAGCCCGATTCTCCGGAGGCGATAAGAGACGGTGTTGGCCACGGCACTTGGACTGAAGTTCAAGAACGGCGTCGTGCTAGCGGCCGATCGGAGAGTCTCCTACGGGACTTTCGTGTTGAGTAGGGCGGCCCGAAAAGTCTTCCCAGTGAACGACCGTGTGGCTGTAGCATTTGCGGGAATTCCTGCGGACATGCAGGAGCTCTATGACTCGCTCGTCTACAACGTGAGGATCTACGAGATGGACGAGGGGAGAAAGGCAACCCCTGCCAACGTGGCTCGCTTGCTTTCGATTCTGCTCTACAGCGGGAGGTTCACCCGCTTCTTCTTGGCCGAAGTGGTCGTGGGGGGCCTGTCCCCCGAGGGACCCAAGATAATCGCGGTGGACGCCGCCGGAGGTATGCTCGAAGACGACTTCGCAGCAGAGGGGACGGGAGCCCAGCTTGCAACCGGAATTCTGGAGAGAGAGTTCAAGAAGGACATGTCCGAGTCCGAGGCCGTCGAGTTGGCCAAGAGGGCCATGATAGCGGCCATCGAGAGGGATGCCATGTCTGGCGACGGGATAGACATCCTCGTAGTAACCGAAGAGGGGGTCAGGGAGGAGTTCGTTCCTGTGAGGGCGTCTTGGAAGGCTCAGCCGTAATTCCAACTATTTATCCAATTTTCTCACAAGGTGTAGGGAGATGAGTCCCAGCCCGAGGGTGGATCCCGAGTCTCTCAAGAAGACTCTGCTGGACCTTGTGTCTATAAAGAGCTACAGCGGAGACGAAGGTCAGATAGCTGACTATCTAATTGACAGGCTCTCATCCGTTGCTGATCGAGTCGAGAACCAGCCCGTCTCTGATTGTGGTGGAAACGTCATAGCTTACTTCGGAAATACTTCAAGCGACAAGATAATCCTCCTCTCCCACATGGATACCACGGAGGTCTTTGCGGGCTGGACCCGAAGTCCCTGGGGCGAGGTGGAGGATAATCGAGTTTACGGGCTGGGATCTCTCGACGCCAAGTCCTCTCTGGCCGCGATGGTAGAGGCTACGCTTGCGGCCGTGAACAGCCTCGGAGGCTCATCGAACCTTGAGAGGGGCGTGATGCTGGTAGCCGTGTGCGACGAGGAGGGATACAGCCGCGGCACGTACGAGTTCGTGAAGAGCGGAAAGGCCAATGGTTCGGTGGGCGCCGTGGTGGGATCCCCCACATCGTTGAGGATTGGGCGTGGGGCCTACGGTCGCTTGGTCTTCGATGTGGAGGTTAGGGGAAGGGCCTCAACCGACGTCGAGGAGGGGGGCGTCAACGCAATCGTTGAGGCGGCGAAGCTTGTCCTGTGGGCCGTTGACTACCCCAAGCAGAAATCTTCGGGCGGGGGATCCGTTGCGCCGCTTAGCATTAAGTCGAAGGAGACGGTCATGGTCCATCCCGACCTCTGCATATTGAGGCTAGACAGACACTACCCGCCCGGGGAGGAGGAGCAGTCGGCCAAGAGGAAGTTCCTCTCCTACTTGAAGCGGGTCAAAGGGCTCAGGGCAGAGGTGAAGGTATCTCCCATCAAGAGGCCAACTCCCTTCCTAACCCCCTTCGAGCTGCCTAGCGACCATCCCTTCTTGGCGGCCTTCTCGGAAGCCTACAAAGAGGCTCTACCCAGCAGGAGCGTGGAGACCGTGGTCGTACCCACAGTCAGCGACGCTAGCTACCTCTACAACCTGGCGGGTATCCCTGCGATAATTTTTGGACCGTCCGGGGGTAATAGGCACTCTCCCGACGAGTACGTCGATCTAAACTCGGTGGTCGACATGGCAAATGTGCTAGCTCAGCTGATAATGTTACTCCAACGGAAGGAAGCCTCTGAAGGCTGAGAGCAGGACGGAGTCAGAGCGGTGGGACGGATGAGTTTCCTGGGCGTCCTCCTGATATACGCAATGCTGACGTCGGCGGCCTCTATCGCAGCCAGGAAGGTGGGCTGGGGGTGGCTCGAAGCAGGTCCCCTGTACGTCCAGATAAACTCCTCAGGCAGAATGAAAGAGGTCCTGCTCAGGCCGGCAAAGGTCCTCAAGCGGGCCTTCACGGTGATTGGGGACGTCTCCATAGCTCTGGCCATACCCCTGGGCTTGGCCACTACGGCCTGGCTTGTCAAGATCACCTGGAACCTGATCTCCTCGGGCTGGCGAACTCCTCCTACAGTGCTCCCCCCCATACCAGGTTTCACGCTCTCTCTCAGCTGGGGCGTTGTGCTGGCGCTCTTCCTCACACTGCTAGCGCACGAGCTGGGACACGCATACGCGGCGGTGAGCGAGGGACTTCAGATCAGAAAGATAGGCTTCTTCGTGCTTCTCCTCATACCTGGTGCCTTCGTTGAGCTTGACGAGAGAGATCTCTTCTCACTCTCACCGCGAAGATCCGCCAGGGTTCTGTCGAGCGGCATAGGGGCGAACGTGATTCTCGCCGTTCTGCTCCTGCTGGTGGGCTTAGGGGCGCTCCAGGGATTTCCGAGGACGCCATCCGGAATCTACGTCGAGCGAGTGGTGCCAGGCAGTCCGTCTTGGGGGATAATTCAGCCCGGTACCGTGATCTACGCCATGAACTCTACCCCGACCCCAACGATAGACGCGCTCTCCTCTTTCCTCAGGGGAGCAAAGCCCGGAGACTTGGTGATCCTGGACACTAGCGATGGACCACTGTCTCTGAGACTGGGGTCAAGGCCGGATAACCAGTCGGCGCCTTGGATGGGTGTGCTCCTCTCTCCTCTTGGGTACTACACTCCAAGGATCTCCATTCTGCCCCCCTCTTGGGCTTTCGAGTTCTCGAAGGATATTCTGCTGGCGATTCTTTTCAACCTGAGCGCCGCGGCGATCAACGCCATGCCCGCCCTTCCGCTCGATGTGGGTAAGATCTTGGCGATCCGACTGGGGATCGACTTTACGGGTGAACAAGGCCTCACGAGCACCCCTGGAGGGAGGCTAGTGCTCGCGGCGTCGGCCTTCATATGGGTCCTCTTGGTTGTGAACTTGGGCTACTCGGTGATCAGATTTGTCGGCTCCTGAGGCGCCGGTGGGGAACCCCTTCTTCGGAGTTGCCCCGCCGCCGGAACCCGCTAGGCTCATTGACCGGGCGTTTAAGGCGGCCTTTTCCCCGAAGTCCCTCGCGAAGATACCCGACCCTGTTGCGAGGGCTAGGGCCAGGGAGCGGGCCAGGATAATGGCTTTCAGGGACGTCATCTGGAACACGCTCCGATCGTCTGTGAGATCCTTTCCCCCGGTAAACTCGGTCCATCCCTTCTATAGAGAGCTGGCAGACGTGGTTTTTGGCGTCGACCGACTTCGCCACTGCCTGGGAGCCCTAGAGTGGGCCGCTAAGGTGACGAGAAGGGTAGCCGCGGCCGAGATGCGGAATCTCTACCGGGAGGAGAGTTTCTCACAGCTCGAGGCGGTGAGGAAGAGGGCCATGGCTAGGATGGTCTCGATCGTCAAGAGAGTGTCCGAGGAGATAGAGTGCGTCAGGGAGGCCGCCGTGAGGCTCAGGAAGCTTCCCTCCATAGATCCCCAGACGCCTACCGTGGTCCTCGCTGGCCCTCCCAACACCGGGAAAAGCACCCTAGTGAGGAGGATCTCCACCGGCAGGCCCGAGGTGGCAGAGTACCCGTTCACCACGAAGGGAATCCTGCTTGGCCACACTTCGCTCAGAGGCGTGGGCCGTATTCAGGTGATGGACACGCCTGGACTTCTGGACAGGCCGCTCCACGAGAGAAATGAGATTGAGCTCCAGGCGATCGTAGCCCTAAAGTGGCTGGCAAACATCATTCTCTTCGTGTCAGACCCCTCAGAGACCTGCGGTTACAGGATCGAACAGCAGACTGGTCTCTTGAGGGAGATAGCTTCTCAGTTCGGCGAAGCACCCATAATAGTAGTCCTCAACAAGGCTGATCTTGGAGACCTATTCGAGAGGGGGGCAGGAGAGCTCATCCGCGCGTGTCGAGAACTCGGCGTTCCGTACCTGAGGATATCCGCCGAGAAGGGACAGGGGATCGAGGGGCTTCTCGAGGCAGTCAGGAGGGAGCTTCAGGGTGGAAGAAGGGGGGCTGATGGTTCTCCTTAGCGGGGAGCATCCAACACTCCCCCTACTAGAGCTCCGTGGAATCGTGGAGGCCGAGCGCGTTGGCGAGGAGCCTCGTCTCCTGTCCCCACAGGTTGCTCAATTCTCCACGCCAGATCCACTCGAAGCCACGATAACGCTGTCTAGAAGAGCTGCGTTCACAAGGTCGGTATCCATCTACCTCGGCTCGGCGCGAGGATCTCTAAAGTCCGTTGACGAACTTCTGAGTCGAATCGACTGGTCAGGCCTAAAAGGCCCCTTTGCGGTTCGGGCAATACGCGTTCAAGGCGCCCTCAGGAATCTCAGCAGAACAGAGATCTCTGCACGGGTTGCAGCATCTATCTTGAGAGCTAACCCAGTCCTCAGGGTGAACCTAGGTGTTCCAAAGACCGTCGTTCTAGTTGTGTTGAGCGGAGACCTGGTTCACTTGGGGATTCTGATAGCCGAGGTCGATCGCTCAAGGTTCCGCGATAGAGATGTGCCGAGGAGGCCCTTCAAGCACCCCGCCTCAATGAATCCCAGACTAGCCAGGGCGATGGTGAACCTGGCGAGGGTTAGAAGAGGGGACGTGGTGTTAGACCCCTTTGTTGGGGCTGGGGGCATCGCGCTCGAGGTAATGTTGGTTGGGGGGTACCTGCTGGGCTGCGATGTGGACGAGAGGATGGTGGCAGGGGCTGAGCTGAACCTCCGGCACTATGGCTACGCTGAGGGGTACCGCCTATGGGTCTGTGACGCTACCTCTCTTCGGCTTGACCTCCAGGTGGACGCTATAGTAACTGACCCTCCCTACGGCCGCTCCACAGCGCTGACCGACAACCCCTTCCAGATATTCTCCGCCTTCGTGTCTAGGGCGCGAGAGTTCCTCCGACCCGACGGATGGTTCGTCGTCGCTTATCCAGCGGAAGCTCATCCCGACGAGGTAATCGCATCGTACCTCGAGGTCGAGGAGGTAGTAGATTACAGGGAGCACAAAAGCCTAACAAGGAGGATAGTCGTGGCGAGGTCGAGGTGACCGCCCTTGAAAGTGACCTTCCTCGGAACCAGCAGCGCCGTCCCCACCAAGGATAGATCCCTGACATCCATAGCCCTTGTCATGGACGGAGAGTACCTCCTCATCGATGCCGGGGAGGGTACCCAGAGGAGGATCATCGAGGCCGGTTTGGGGTTCGGTCGCCTCAATAGAGTATTTATCACTCACCTCCACGGAGATCACTTTCTAGGACTCTTTCCGCTCCTCCAGACCATGGGGATATTGCGTAGGACCAGGCCCTTGGAGGTGTTCTCTCCGCCAGGGCTTAGTACACTAATCGATAGCCTGGCAAAACACGCGTCCTTCAGAGTGGACTTCCCCCTCAGGCTAGTTGAGTTTAACGGGGAGGCGAAGTTCGACTTCAAGAAGTACACGGTCAAGGTGTTCCCCGTGGACCACGGGGACACGCCGACATTTGGTGTGAAGGTCGTGGAGAGACCAAAGCCCGGAAAACTGAACGTTGAACTAGCGGACAGGCTGGGAGTCCCTCCGGTCATGCGGGGTCTGCTGAAGAAGGGCATCCCGGTGAGGCTGCCTGATGGGAGGGTGATACAGCCCGAAGAGGTGGTCGGCCCCCCTCAGCCCGGTAAGGTGGTGGTCTACTCCTCAGACACGAGGCCCACGGAGAGCGTAATCAAGGAGGCCTCGGAGGCCGATTTACTGATTCACGATGCTACGTTCACATCCGATCTTGCGGACAGGGCCGAGGCAACTGGCCACAGCACAGTCGAAGAAGCCTGCGAGGTTGCCCTTAGAGCGAGGGTGGCCAGACTAGCCCTCACCCACTTTAGCGCCCGCTACAAGGAGGAGGATCTCATGAAGATAGAGGACCGCGCAAGGAAGATCTTCCCAAACGCGTTCGCAGCTAGAGACCTCATGACGATTGAGCTGTGAACACACCGCCTCGGAGGGCAGCCCTAACCTCTGCCTGCGTCGCCTCCTTGACTATCCTTCCTTCTGACGTCTTGGGGGCCAGCCAGTCCAGGAACACCGTGACATTGCCTTCCATGTGCTCGGGTAGGAATATTTCCAGATGTACTGCCCCGAGTGGGCTCTCTTCTTCACCCTCACACAACACGATGGAGCCAGAGAACGCAGCTTGCTTGTGAATCAACAGCTCCATAACGGTCCCCCGCAGGGACGACCGTAGAAGCATTCGGGCGGTATCTAAGATTCTATTCATTCGGAAAGAGTTGCGGAGCTTGTACAGCTTGTCCAGGCCAGACGTCTCAAACACCAGCAGGCGCGGCCAGCCCTCGCCGAGCTGATCGGGGAGCTCGTCCTCCTCACCGACAGGTACCACGTTCTTGATGGCCGTCAGGACCTTAGACGGGTTCTCTGTCCTGTTCACCCATGCTGAGACGCGAATCTTTATCTCACCTTCGCTCATGAATCACACCTCCACGGAGGAGCACTCCTCCACCCTGGCTGGGAGGCCGAGCTTCAAATACCCCACAACCGGCCAGTGGACGATGGTCGCTCCCAGCTGGCTTAGCTCAGACTCTAGCCTCTCCCTGATTCTCTTCCCCTCCGAATCAAAGTCTGTCAGGATCACGTATCTCTTGCCGCAGACTGCAGGTGAACCCTCTACCTTCATTCTGCGCACCAGCTCGACAACGGTGATGAAACGAGCGCGCACCCCTAATCTCACAAGGGCCCGAACGTCTCTCCTGCCCTCGACGACGACCAAGGCCCCCCCACGAAGGGACTCCTCTGAGAGCATCCTGGCCCAGCGCCTTATCCCCTCAACATCTAGAGAGGGCTTGACCATTAGCCGAAGTCACCTTCCCTTTTTGTTTCCCAGGTTGCCGTCGACCTCGTTCGACAGTCTTGGGCACATAGATCCGTCAATAAACGATTATGAACGATTAATTAAGTTCTCGACAGGTTGACCTGATGCGCTGGTCGCGAAATTCGACGCTCGCCATCGCCGTCTCTGCAGTTGCCATGCTATCGATGCTGGCGGTAGGAGCCCCACCAGCTGGCTGTGAGCCCACAGCAGAAACGCTTCCCTACCTAATTGAGTTTAGGGCTTACGTTGATATCTCGAACGACGACACGTCGAGGGTCACCATATCAGGCACCTTCCTCAACCCAACCGGCTCCAAAATCGATGTGAGAGCGATCTCGATCCCGTTAGGGCCGGCTGAGTTGATTAAGCTAGATCCATCGAGCGTTTCAACATCTGAGGGGGCACGGGTGGAACTCCTAAATGGGACGGACAACACGTTTATCGTGGAAATTCTCCCTCAACCAGTGCCTCCTGGCGAGAAGGGGTCATTCCAGGTCTCGTACATCGCTCTCCCCGGCGGGTACGTCAAGCCTTGGATGCCCATCGGCAGCAATACGACGGCTGGGGGATACAGGATGTTCAACTTCAACCTCTACAACCCCAACCTGAGCCTGATCCAAGGCATCACGGACATGCAGGTTACGGTCCTTCTCCCGAGAGACGCACTGCTAACTCAGCTCAGCCCACTCATGAACCTCTTCTATCCCAACAAGCCGGTGATTGAGGCGAACCTGGTCACCCGAAGGACTCAGGTCAGCTGGACAAATCTCACCGTAGCACCCGGGGAGGGCAGGCTTTTCATAGTCACCTACTCCTTACTGGGCACCCCGACCCCCCCGCTGCAGCCTCAGCAGACGTCCCCTGGGAACACTACGGCGGGCCAAGTGAGCCCGTCTAGCATGGCCCTCCTCTTGGGATCAAACGGCCTCGCGGCCTTCACTTCGGCGGCGCTCACCTACCTGCTACTCAGGCGTAAACTGGTGCGGCCCAAGAAACCACCGATGGTAGGAGAAGAGGCCCCACCGAGGACGATACTCTCTCAACTCTCTCCCGAGGAGATGAAGATCCTAGAAACTGTGCAGGCGGCCGGCGGATCGGTAGCCCAGCGGGACATACCATCCATGGTCGGTTTCTCCAAGAGCAAGGTCTCCAGAATGCTCAAGAGGCTGGAAGAGCTTGGGCTGATAAACAGGACTACGTTGGGCAGGACCAAATTGATCGAACTATCGGAGAGCGCCGTTCAACTACTAAGCTCCTCAGATTAGGGGCCGAGGCGAAGGTGGTGCGGGGGGTGGGATTTGAACCCACGCGGGCCTACGCCCAGCGGATCTTGAGTCCGCCGCCTTCGACCAGGCTCGGCCACCCCCGCCCATGTCATTCGGGTGAGTCCTCTATTTGACGTTTTTGCGGGCCGCCCACCTCCCGGCTCTTTCAACTATTCTCCCGTAGAACCTCTCCGGTTCCGGGTACATCCTGGCAAATCTCGGCCCATCCCTGACGAGCCTGACCCTCGCCTCCCTCTGCAGGGGGACCTCTACCTGACCATCTATGATCGCAACGAGGTCCCTGTTGGATTCGACCCTCACTTCGACATCCAGGGGGGCCACGAACGAAGTGACCGGCACTATCATGCTAGGCGGCCAGGCGGCCAGCGGCGCCGCCACCAGCGCGTGGACCCTCGGATCGACTAGGGGTCCACCAGCTGATAGGGAGTACGCCATCGACCCAAGGGGGGTCGCGAATATCAGTCCATCCGCTATGAAGGAGTTCATGAATGCTCCATCAACGTACACCGAGAGCTTGCTGGCCTTCCCCCTGATTCCACAGGCCAGCAACACCTCGTTGAGGGCCGGGGATACCGGCACCCCCTCGAGCCTGACGGCAGGGTGCGTGACCACTTCGTAATCCCCCTCGACAAGCCTCTTGAGCCCTTTCTGGAGGCTACCCTCGTCTAACTCCATCAGAAGCCCGTACGTGCCATCTTTGACGCCTATCAGAGGGAGAGCGCCCCTTGAATCGTGGTAGGCCTTCAACAGGGTCCCGTCCCCACCGACCGCAATGACGACAGCTCCCGGCTTGGGCTCCACCGGGGAGGGCTCCTTGAGTATCTCGACCCCGCACTCGGAGAGGTACTCGACGGCCCTTTCCGCCAGCCTGGCGGCCTCTGGACTGTCCTCCCTGACGTACAGGTGGACTCTTTCTATCGGGTGGGCTCCCATGAGATCTCGCGATGCTGGGCCCAGCCAAGTTATTAGGCTGAGGCTCGCACTCAACACGAAGTGGGGCTCCTACCCACGCTGTCGGCCGAGACGTCTGAGCTGCTGCTGAGCCTCTCAGAGGTCCGAGTGAAGGTAGTGAAGACGGTTGAAGGTCTTCCAGAGGCATTTCCATGGCCCCTCAAGAAGGGTATGGAGATCGATGTCCCGGTATGGCTGGCCAACGTTCTTACGTCGTCGGGAGTCGCGGAACTTGCAGAGCCGCTGGACCTTAAGTCCTTCGAGGCGCTCCTCAGCAAAGAACTGGTGACCTCTCGCCTGACGAGGATCCCGCCCGCTACGTTTACGTGGTTCTTACGCAAGAGAGAGGAGATCGAGGGAGGGGCTGGAGATCCGCTGGCCGCGCGGAGGCTCTACATAACCGGGAGGGATCTGATCAAGAAGAGGCTTTCGAAGGCTCTCAGATATGCCGTTCTGGCTACTGAATCCGAGGTGGTTGAAAAGAGGCTCGTAGAGAGGTTAACTCCACCTGAACGAGTTGTCTACGCTCAGATCAGGCTTATAATCGGTAGGTGGTTCAACCTACTCTTGGGCGAGAAGGGGGAGGATGGGGGACACGGGGGAGTTTAACGGGGACCTGATCGCCATCTACGAGGATTTCATTGTCACGTTCGTTGATGAGGCCGGAGAGAGGAAGTACCTCAACAAGATACCGGAGATGGTAGAGTCTAGGAAGAGGTCTCTCAGGGTGGACTACCAGGATCTCTTCTCCCACCTCCCCTCGAGGGAAATTGCGAAGGACCTGTTGGTGAACCCGCAGCGGCACCTGGAAGCGGCCTCTCAGGCCTTGGCTAAAGTGATCAGGAGGTATGGCGACATCTCTGGGGAAGAGCTAGAGCTTTACGCGTCCGGCAAATTCCACGTCAGATTCTACAACCTACCTACGATAGCGTCCATAAGGGACCTCCCATCCTACTCCCTCGGGAGGTTTGTTCAGCTCTCTGGGATAGTCATTCGAATATCCGATGTTTTCGACAAGCCCGTCAAGATTGCCTACGTGTGCCGAAACCCGGACTGTCCAGATTACGGGGTTCCACTCTTCGTGGACCCTATGGAGCCCAAGCCAAAGACCTGCCCAACGTGCGGCAAGGCCACGCTCAAGAAGGACCTCGAGAAGACCGAGCTGGTCAGCTGGCAGGTAATCCGGGTTCAGGAGAGGCCAGAGGACCTCCCACCCGGGGCCATGCCCAAGCACGTCGACGCTATCCTGATGGACGATCTTGTGGACGAGGTCAAGCCCGGCGATCGCGTGACGCTTACCGCAATAATCAACCTACGTCCGGCGCGCAGGCAGGAGGACTCCGGTTACGGCATCCTCTTCAAGAGGTACCTCATTGTGAACGACGTGGAGGTCCCAACGAGGACCTACGAGAAGATCGAGATAACACCGGAGGATGAGAGAGCGATCTTGGAGCTGGCGCGCGATCCCAAGCTTGAGGAGAAGATCGTCGACTCGATAGCCCCCTCAATCTACGGCCACAGGATCAAGAAGAAGGCGATAGCCCTGGCCCTGTTTGGAGGAAACCCTGTGGTCCTCCCGGATGGGACTAGGATAAGGGGCGAGATAAATCTCCTCTTCGTGGGAGATCCAGGTACGGCAAAGTGCGTCAGCAGAGACACGCTAGTGTTTACGAAGGATGGTCTGATTCGGGTAGATTCACTTATTGATGAGTCGACGGCGGTGGATGCCCCAGACGGGAAGGTCAGCAGAGTTGCCACGAGAGTCCTCTCTATGTCACCGACGCTCTCTCTGGACTGGGTGGATCCGACGGCCGCCGCAAAGCGCTCGCAGAACAGCGATCTCTTGGAGGTGAAGACCAAGACCGGCCTGCGGATAAAGGTGACTAGGAACCACCCGTTTCTCGTCCTTGACGCTGACGGGTACGTAAAGTACCTTCCGGCCAGCGAGCTGAAGTCAGGCTCCTTCGTAGCGATCGTGGGTAACTTTCAGCCGCCGAAGGTTCAGCCTCCGATTACCCATCGGGTTCAAATCACGCTCCCCCTCATGGAACTCTTGGGCTTCCTGCTCACGAGGGCGAGGATGTTTGACGCTGGCAGGGGGAAGGAATACCGTCTCCTGCTGCCCTCGAGCGCTGCCCGAAGATTTGCTGAGCTGGCCGAAGAAGTTGGGACTGTGAAGGTAGAGGAGCACGGGAGGCTCTGTCACGCAAGGCTTCGCGTGAAGAAGAAGCTAGCGGCAGATCTCTCAAGGCTCGTCCCCACGCTTGACGCCCACCCGAGCACGCGTGAAATCCCGTTCTGGATCGTTTCAGCGGATACTCCCTATCTGGCAGCCTTCCTCAGGGGATATTTGAGGGTAGAGTCATCCTATCTGAAGAAGACGCGGTGTCTAGCAATAGTAGCTCGCAACCCGAAGATCCTACACCAACTCCGCCTGATTCTTTCTCGACTTGGAGTGACGCACCCTAGGATCCAGCCCTCCAAGTCAGGTCATCGACTTATCCTGTCGGCTTCCCAGATCTCCATCCTAGACGGCAAGGTTGGCTTGAGTGACATTCTGCCACCCGAGGCACAGGTCCAAGAAGGTGTGAACGACTCCGACCTTGGCGACAAGATCCCCCATGTCGGGAAGATCCTCTATCGGATCAGGCGGTCTCTCGGCGTCCCCAGGTCCAAGCTGGGGATTCCGATCCCCACGCTCATACGTTACGAGAGGGGGCTCTCCCACATCCCCAGGTCAAGGCTTCGGAAGGCTCTACTGGAGCTAGAAAAGGCGGCAGGCGATCTCCTTGGGTCCTACCCGGCCGGGAGGGAGATCAGGCGTGAGCTGGCCTACCTCCAGATGCTTGTCGAGTCGGACATTGCTTGGGATGAGGTGGAGTCCGTCAGGGTGGTTCACGGGGACGGCTGGGTGTACGACGTGGAGGTTCCCTACAACAGGAACTTCGTCGCCAACGGCTTCATTGTACACAACAGCCAGCTGCTCAAGTATACGGCTCAGATAGCTCCAAGAGGGCTCTATACCACGGGCAAGGGGGCGACCGCCGCTGGGCTGACCGCGGCGGTCGTCCGCGACGCGGCGACAGGGGGCTGGACCCTAGAAGCGGGCGCGCTGGTACTGGCAGACAGGGGAGTGGCCTGCATAGACGAGTTCGACAAGATGAACGAGAACGACAGGAGGGCGATCCACGAGGCAATGGAGCAGCAGACGATATCCATAGCGAAGGCGGGCATAGTGGCGACGCTCAACGCTAGAACGACCATAATAGCGGCCGCCAATCCTAAGTACGGCAGGTACGACCCCCTTAGAAGCCCTGCCGAGAACATAAACCTCCCGCCCACGATCCTGTCGAGGTTCGACCTGATTTACCTGATCAAGGATGTGCCGGAGGAGGACTACGACGCTGGCGTTGCCGATCACATTCTGAAGGCGAGGATGGGCGTCAACCCGAACGTGGAACCTGCGATCCCCCCCGACTTACTGAAGAAGTACATAGCGTACGCTCGCCAGCGGATACGGCCTCAGATGACTGAGGAGGCCTCCAAGGTGATCAGGGAATTCTACCTGAGCATGAGAAGAGAGGTCGGCAAGCTGGCGGGGGAGATAGAGGGACCGCTCCCAATCCCGCTCACCGCCAGGCAGCTGGAGGCCCTGATAAGGCTGGCCGAAGCCAGGGCGAGGATGTTCCTCCGATCTTACGTCACGGAAGAGGACGCCCTGACGGCCGTTGAGCTCATGAGGGAGATGCTCTACGACGTCGGCCTAGATCGGACCACGGGGATGCCCGACATGACGGGCGTCGTGGGGGCGTACATGTCCGCCACAAGGAGGCGGGAGGAGCTGATAAGGCTCCTGAACGAGATGGCGGCCAAGGCAGACTCGAGAATGGTCTCGGAAGAGGACTTCATCAGGGCAGCCATGGAGGTCCTCCAGATCGAAGAGAGAATTGTGAGGAACGAGATCCGCGTTCTCAGGGAGAACGGTCTCATCTACTCCCCTAGGCCGGGGTTCCTGAAGCCTGCATCGGAGCCCACGGAGCTTTGACAGGAGGAGCAGCCTGATGTCCGTTCGAGATCTCTTACCTCCGGAGGTCGCCAACGTCCTTCTCAAGTGGGGTATCTCCGAGCTCTTCCCTCCGCAGGTGGAGGTAGCCCGAAGGGGGCTAGTGAGAGAGGGCAACTTTGTGCTCGCCTCCCCCACGGCCAGCGGCAAGACCCTGGCCGCCGAGATCGCCGCCTTGTACGACCTCCTGCACGACGGGAAGTGCGTTTACGTAGTCCCCCTCAGGGCAATCGCCTCCGAGAAGTACGAGTCGTTTAGGGCGCGATATGAGCCCCTGGGGTTCTCTGTCAGGATGTCTGTTGGTGACTACGACTCCTCGGAGGAGCCCCTAGGCAGGCACGATCTGATAATCACAACGTATGAGAAGCTGGACTCGATAATCCGCCACGATCCAGCCTGGCTGCCTGAGCTCACGACCGTGATATTCGACGAGATTCACTTCGCCCACGACCCTGAGAGGGGGCCTACCATCGAGATGACCGTGGCGAAGCTCATTGACACCAACCCTGACATCAGGAGGATCGCCCTCTCGGCCACCGTTGCCAACCTGGAAGAGGTGTCGGCCTGGCTAGAGGCCGAGCCGATCTCGGTGCCTTGGAGGCCGGTGCCCCTCAGGGTGGGGGCCTACTCCAGATCGGGGGGAACCATCCTCTGGGGCGACGGGGACGAGGAGAAGGTTCCAAAGAGGACAGAGATCCCAGAAGTGGATCTCGCTCTGAGGTCCGTCCGTGACAGGGGGCAGGTCCTCATCTTCTACCCCACGAGGAGATCCGCAGTTGCGGGGGCCTTCAAAGTTTCAAAGGCCCTGTCCGCCCACATGATCAGGTTCGACAGAGACGCCACCCGGGAGCTGGCCGAGTCGATCCTGAGCATGGAGCCGAGAACCCGCCTCCTGGAGAAGCTGGCGGAGGCGTGTAGAGGGGGAGCCGCATTCCACCATGCGGGTCTGCCCTACAGGGCCAGGCGGCTGGTGGAAGAGTCGTTCAGGAGGGGCGTACTGCTCGCAATAGCGGCCACTCCGACGCTCGCGGCCGGGGTAAACCTCCCGGCGCGGGTGGTTGTGATAAAGAGCCACAAGAGGTACGATCGCACCAAGGGGAGATCGGCGCCCATCACCGTCATGGAGTTTCACCAGATGGCGGGAAGGGCCGGTAGGCCTGGATTCGACGAGGTCGGAGAGGCCATTGTCGTCGCGTCAGGCCGGAAGGAGGCCGAGGAACTCCTGAAAGAGTACTCCGCCGGGAGGATCGAGCCAATAGTCTCCAGGCTCGACGACCCCCACAAGTTTAGAACTCACCTACTCTCCCTGATAGTCCTCAAGTCGCCAGCGTCGCCGAAGGACGTGGCCATGGTCTTGGAGCGCACCCTCCTCCACGTTCAGGCTGGCGAGGGAGTGGCGTCCAGGTTGATACCTCCGGCCCTGAACTTCCTCATCCGGGAGGGCTTCGTACGGGAGGTGTCAGGGGGCAGGCTGGCGGCCACGATGTTCGGCATCAGGACCTCCCAGCTCTACATAGACCCTGTCTCCGCCCTGATGATGGCCAAGGCGTCCGAGAGGCTGATGTCCGTGGGCGAGGAGGTGAGGGACGCGTCGACGCTCCACCTGATAGGCCTCCTGCCAGACATGTACAAGACGCCCGTCAGGTCCAGGGAGTCTCCCGAGGTTGAGGAACTCCTGGAGGAACTCGAGCCGCTGATACCGCCGGAGGAACTCCCGCTTGAGGTCACCTTCAACTGGTTCTCGGCCGTGAAGATGGCCGCCGTGCTCAGGGCATGGATCGAGGAGGCGCCCGAGGCGCTCATCGAGGAGACCTACGGCGTCGAGCCGGGGGACTTGAGAAGCTACGTAGAGGTTGCGACCTGGCTCACGTACGCGTTTTCCGAGATAGCCAGGCTGTTTGGCAGGCCCAGGGAGGCCGCCTACTTGAGGAACCTATCCGCTAGGCTCGAGGCCGGGGTGAAGCAGGAGGTGCTCCACCTGACCAGAATAGCGGGCGTCGGCAGGAGGAGGGCGAGGCTCCTGTACTCGGCCGGGTTCAAGACGATCGAGGACCTGGCGAGGGCAAGCCCGAGGGCCCTCCAGGCCATCCCGGGTATAGGCCCCAAGCTGGCCGAGAATATCATAAGGGAGGCGGCCGCGCTCCTGTCGAGGTGACCCCTTGCCCGTACACCCCGTAGAGTACAGATATGGGTCTCCTCAGATGCGAGAGATCTTCGACGTCTGCACCCGATACAGGATGATGCTAGAGGTAGAGGCCGCTCTAGCCAGGGCAGAGGCAGAGGAGGGCTTGATACCTAGAGAGGCGGCAGACGCGATTGAGTCAGCTGTGCGGGAGGGCAGAGTGAGGGTCGACAGGATACTGGAGCTGGAGAGGGAGGTCAAGCACGAGACGATGGCCGTCGTGCTCGCCCTTGCGGAGGCCGCGGGCCCCATGGGCGAGTACGTTCACTTTGGGGTGACGTCGAACGACATCTTGGACACGGTCCTGGCCCTTCAGATCAAGAGGGCCTGCGGAATAATCCGCGAGAAGCTGGCCAGACTCACGCTCGAGGTGGTCCGCAGGGGTCGAGAGACCCTCGACCTAGTCGCACTCGGAAGGACGCACGGAATGGCCGCCCTCCCAATGCCCTTCGGCTTCAAGTTCGCCGTGTGGAGTTCAATCCTCGCCCGAAACTTGGAGAGGCTGGCGGTCGCCGAGGACAGGGCTGCGAGGGGCAAGATAGCCGGGGCGGTGGGCACGATGGCTGGCCTCCAGGGAGTCGGCAGGAAGGTTCAGCAGAGGGTCATGGAGATCCTCGGACTCGAACCCTCTGAGATCTCCACTCAAGTGGTTCCACGCGACTCGCTGGCCGAGCTCATAACGACCCTGGCGCTGATCTCGTCGACGCTCGACCTCATGGCCAACGAGGTGAGGAACCTTCAGAGGACGGAGATCAGGGAGGTTGAGGAGCCGTTCGAGGAGCGGAGACAGGTGGGATCCAGCACAATGCCCCACAAGAGGAACCCCATAATGTCGGAGAAGGTCTGCGGCCTGGCCAGAGTCATGAGGGGGCTCGCGGTGGCCGCCCTCGAGAACGTGGTCTTGGAGCACGAGAGAGACCTCACGAACAGCTCCACGGAGAGGATAATCGTGCCTGAAGCCTTTCTGCTCCTAGACGAGCAGCTGGAGACCATGATCAAAGTAATCTCTGGCCTGAAGATCAGGAGGGAGGCTATCGAGTCGAATCTGAGGAGGGTCGCCGGTATGATAATGTCGGAGCGAGTCATGTTGGAGCTGGCCAAGAGGGGACTCGGCAGGCAGAGGGCCCACGAACTCGTCAGATCTCTGGCGATGCGCGCTATCTCGGAGAAGAGGCCGCTAGCGGAGGTTCTAAAGGCCTCGCCTGAGGTCACCTCGCTGCTCTCTCCTGAGGATATAGACGCTCTAATGGAGCCCTCTACGTACCTCGGCGAGGGACCCGAACTCGCGAGGACCGCCTTGGATAGGGCAGAGGAGGCGGCCAGGGCGGCGATCTTTGGTTGACCCGGGGGGCATGGGGTTGGAGGGGGGCTTCTACCTCAGATTCTTGGGCGGCGCGAGAGAGGTCGGCCGATCCAGCGTGGAGCTAGGACTCGGGTCTAAGTCTCTGATCCTCGACTCGGGCGTCCACGTCGGCGCGAAGACACCGGAGGACAGGTATCCCCTCCGGCCCGGCGGGGAGGTGGAGGCGCTGATAGTCACCCACGCTCACCTCGACCACAGCGGATTCTCGCCGGCGCTAGTGAGGGACACCGGGTGCCCCATCTACAGCACCCCTCCAACCAGAGATGTGTCTGAGCTGCTTCTGGTGGACTTCCTCTCGCTTCAGGGGCAGAGCGGTGAGGAGAAGCCGTATGAGAACGCCGACATCATGAGGCTCAGAAGCGTGGAGCGTCCAGTGGGCCTGAGGTCACCTTTCGAGATAGGCGACGCCACCGTCACGCTCTATGATGCGGGCCACGTCTTGGGGAGCGCCATGGTCAGGGTTGAGATCTCTGGCGCGTTTAGCGTTCTCTACACGGGCGACCTAAACCTCGGGGGAACTAGAACTCTGTCCGGAGCCGACACGGACATCCCCCCTACGGACTACGTGATAATTGAGTCCACCTACGGTGGAGACGGGGACGTTCACCCCGCCAGGAAGAAGGTGGAGAGGAAGTTCATCACCGACGTGAGGGAGACCATATTGCGGGGGGGCAAGGTGGTAATCCCCTGCTTCGCGCTAGGACGCGCCCAAGAGGTGCTGTTGACCCTTCTGGCTCACATAGACAGCGGGTCGCTGCCTCCCACTCCGATATTCGTAGACGGCATGATAGTCACGATAAACAGGATCTACTCCCTCTACTGGAGCTGGCTCAGACCAGAGCTCCAGAGAAAGGTTCGCCTATCCAAGAGGAGCCCATTTGACCACGAGCTTGTGGAGGAGGTTCGCGACCGGGAGGAGATCTTGGAGATTACAGAGCCCTACATAGTAGTCACGACCTCCGGGATGCTTCAGGGGGGCCCGGTGGTCGACTACCTGCGTGGCCTCGCCGGCGACTCGAGGAACCTCATCTACCTAACAGGATATCAGGTCAGGGGGACGAGGGGCAGGGCGCTGCTGGAGGGCCAGAGGGGGCTCACCCTCGACGAGGGCGAGGAGATCGAGGTCAGGGCGAGGGTGGAGTTCGCCGAGTTCTCGGCACACTCTGATCAGAGCGGTCTGATCGCGTTTCTCTCTCATGTACCTGGGATTAGGGAGGTGTTCGTCGTCCACGGAGAACCGGAGAAGTCCCGGCAGCTGAGCGCGAAGCTCGAGTCGAAGGGCATCCTCTCATACGTGCCCCGAGTCGGCGAGCGGGTGGCGCTCAGGAGGGCGATCTGACGCCCGTAATACGTGCGCGCAGCCACCTAATTATTCCAAGATCTCAACTAGATCTTCGAGGGCGGGCCCCTCACCGAACGGCAGGGGGAGCCGGCTTTGTTCGGAGAAGCCGTGAGGAAGCTGCTAAACTTCTTGCTCGGATCGCAGGAGAGGCAGAAGATTGTCCTGGGGATCTACGGCCCGGTGAATTCAGGCAAAACGACCCTCGCCAACCGTATGACCCGAGACTTCACCGGAAGGGACTTGGGATCGGTTAGCAAGGTCCCTCACGAGACGCGAACCATTCAGATAGCAAAGGGAGTCAAGGCGAAGCTCCAAGGGAACGGAGGTAAGGCCATAGTCATGGATATAATCGACACTCCTGGCATCGCCACCCACATCAGCTACAGGACCTTCCTGAGGTTCGGCTTCACGAAGGACGAAGCCGTAAGGAGGGCAGAGGAGGCGGCCCGCGGTGTCGTTGAGGCCATCAGGTCGCTCGACAATGTCGACGTTGCCCTGATAGTCCTTGACTCGGCCAAGGACCCGCTGAGTCAGGTGAACCTCCTGCTCCTGAGCCACGTTGAAGCGAAGGGGATTCCGCACATACTTGTGGCGAACAAGATCGATCTGCCGTATGCCCGCCCGTGGAAGGTCGCCGAGTCGTACCCGGACAAGATATCCGTCCCAGTATCGGCGCTGAAGGGCACCCACATAGACATGCTGTACCGGAAAATCTACGAGCTGGTCAGCAGAGGTGAGGGGTATTGAGATCAAAAGAGAGGAGAGAGGTGCTGGTCCTGAACGAAATGCCTCCAGGAAAGCGCGCCCATGAGATCCTCCAAGAAGTACTCAGAGATCGAAGGACCTTGGTAATAGTCAGGCCCAACATGGCGGAGGTGCTGCCGCTAATTCAGGAGGCCCTCCTACATGGAGATGGCCATGACGGGCTCGGCATGAAGGTAGAAACTCTAGGCAGAGAGGGCCCAATGGTCATCGCCCCAGGAGAGGTCATCCTCCGGAAGAAGAAGGATAGCATCACCGTGATCCTGTGAGGTGATCGCGGTGGGGTACACTCTTATCCTGGTATGCCCATGGTGCGGATACTCGGAGACGTTCGACCCAGAGGAGTCTCCGCCGGAGAGGTGCCCTGCCTGCGGCTCGAGTGAGATCTTGGTCATGGCCTACAGAAGCCTGGTACACGACTCCAGAGGCGTGCAAAGGAGCGAGTCTAAGAAGAAGAGGTTCAGCGCGCCAACGGCGACGAAAATGAGACCAGTGGCCCCAATATTCCAGCTGGAGCCGGGAATCTTCAAAGTCGACTTAAAGAGACTGTTTGAGGCTCCCGTCGAGCTGGCCGAGGAGGGGGTTGGCAGGTTCAGGCTGCTCACAGGCGAGACGAGAGACGAGAGTTAGAGTCAGTCTGCCAACTTCCTGGCGGTTATCACGAACCCCGTGTGGGCCACCATTCTGGCTGAGGGGCGGGTCCTCTGCTCGTTCACCTCGTATCCCCTAACTAACACCTCGGCCACTTCGAGATGGCCGAATCCCCCATCTCTGGCGGCCACCGCGAACTTCTTGATCTGCTCGCAGGAGGGTACAAAGACGGCCAGCGGGGCGCCGGGCTTCAAAACTTCTCTGGCCGCCGGAAGCACCTCCCACGGCGCCGCCATGTCCAAGAACATCGCGTCGACGTCCCTTTCCGTGATGTCGGTCCTGAGGTCCCCCAACTTCAGCTCCACGTTCTTGACCCCCAGTCTTCGCAAGTTCTCCTTGGCCATCTCGTGGAACTTTGGGTTCACCTCATAGCTGACGACCCTTCCCGTAGGCCCAACCGATAGCGAGAGGGCGTACGCGAGCGATCCGGATCCCGTTCCACCCTCCACAACGAGGTCTCCCGGTCTCACCCCACTCTTAACGATCATGTAGGCGGCATCCTTGGGATAGATGATCTGCGTCTTCCTGCTGAGCTTCTCCATGATGTCGGCGGTGGTCGGGCGGAACACCCTCGCCACGCCCTTCTTGACCTCCACGGAGCAGCCCCACGGGCGGCCTATTAGCTCCCCGAGGTCGACGGGCCCCAGGTGCGTGTGGAATACCTTTCCACTCTCTATCCTCACCAGATACTTCTTGGGGCCCTTCCGTCTCCTCTCAAATACGAGGAGGGCAAGGTCGCCCTCCGCTATTTCAGCCGTCATCGAGTTGGGCTTGCGCTCATAGTCAAAAAGTGTGACCGGGGCTCCCCATCGTCACGAGACGAATCTCTCGCAGCCGCTAGGCCAAATGCGGCTGCGCCTCGAACACCAGACCAGCGATCCGCCTGAGACAATCTATGTGATCTCCCACCGATCCCGGTCAAGCCGAACCCAGAGCGTGAATCTTTTTATTTGGAGCCGTATAGTAACGTCGTCCCGCCCACATGGGCGGCGTCTCCCGGGCTTTAACGTCCAAAAAGTGTGCCCGGTGGGGGAAATTGAGAATAATACTGAACGCACACCTGAAGATTCTCCGGCGACTGGCTTACGCCGGTGACGAAGGTGTCGTCGCCTCTGAACTAATCCCAAGCAGGGTGGACAGGGAACAAGTCCTGGGCTTCTTGTCAGAGATGGGTTGGATCGCACGGCAGAGGAGGTTCAGAGGGGAACGAGTCTTCATCACAAAGAAGGGACTTCTTTTCCTCGAGAACCACGGCGACGGCTACGACGCATGACCCCCCGCCCCCCTTCATTTATTTTCCCAGAGGCCTGATCGCTAGGAATTCGCATGCTGGGAGACTTCAGGGTAAGGGCATCCGACGCGTCCGCCAGGCTCGCAGAACTCAAGACAAAGAGCGGGATACTTAAACTCCCTGCCTTCCTTCCAGTGTACAATCCCAACAAGCCCTACGTCTCGCCCTCGGAGATGAGAAGGCTCGGCGCCCAGGCGATCTTCACGAACTCCTACATAATATGGAGGACCCCGCACCTGAGAGAGGTAGCCCTGGAGCGGAGCGTCCACGGCCTGCTGGGATTCGACGGCATAGTATTCACGGACTCGGGTGCCTACCAGATCTACAGGTTCGGCGGGATAGAGGCCACCAACCTAGACATGCTCAGGTTCCAGCACGCCATAGGATCGGACGTAGCCTCCATAGTGGATGTCCCCATGGCCTCACATCTCCCGAGGCGAGAGGCCCTTGAGGGAGTCAAGATGACGATCCACAGCGCCAGAGAGTGGAGGGAATACAGGGACGAACTCCAGGGTACCCTCTGGATCGGGACCCCTCAGGGATCTACCCACTGGGACCTGATAGAGTACACGGCGAGGGAGATGGCCGCCTTGGGGTTCGATTACTACGGCGCCGGCTCTCTGAAGGTGGCTCTGGAGATCTACGACTTCAAGGTCCAAGTGGACCTTCTCCTTAGAATCAGGAGGTGGCTCCCGGCGGGCAGGCCGATACACTTCTGGGGGGTGGGCCTCCCTTCCGCCATGGCCCTATTCGCCGCCTTGGGGGCAGACAGCTTTGACTCCGCCTCTTATGCCCTATTCGCGGAGAGTGGACGGTACATGACGCCTCACGGCACCCTCCTCTTGGACGAGCTGGAGGAGTTCCCCTGCGACTGCCCCGTCTGTTCGAACTGGACCCCTAAGGAGGTGAAGTCTCTTCCCAAGGCGGAGAGGACCATACTACTATCTAAGCACAATCTCTACGTCCTGCTGAGCGAGATGAGGCTGATCAGGGAAGCCATAAGGGGCCAGTGGCTATGGGAGCTCGTTCAAGAGAGGGTAAGAGCCCACCCACGCCTCTTAGAGGCCCTCCAGTGGGCCTTCTTGAAGTACCGAGACCTCTTGGAGGAGAGAGAGCCGTTCACAAAGTTCCACGGCCTCTTCTACTCTGGTCCTGAATCTGAGCACAGGCCGGAGGTCGTCCGCGCTAAGAAGATGTTGGAGAGGGTCGCTGCCCGGGGTCGGGCCTTCGAGCACCCTCTCTTCGGCAGAGTGCCCATCGGCCTCAGATACACGTATCCATTCGGACAGTCCATTGTCCCGGGCTGGACCGAGCCCTCAACATCTCCTAGCGACTCGGAACTGATCTCGGCCATCCTCCAGTACCAGTTCGGCGTGGACGCCTCAGAGGCCTTTCAATCTCCCCGGCTTACTCGGTCACGGGCGACTGGAATGCCCCGCGACGTGTACGATGGAGACGTCAGGGTAGGCAGCATAAGGCCAGCCGACGGCATGTTCGTCCCCTCTCTGGAGGGAGCGGCCAGGCTGGTCAAGGCGCTCCCGTGGCCCAGGGGAAGGGTTGTAGTGAAGGACGAGTACGCCGAGAAGGTGGCCAGGGGCACGACGGTCTTCGTGAAGTTCGTCAGGGAGGCGGATCCAGAGATAAGGCCCGGAAGCGAGGTCATTGTCGTAGACGGCGGCGACCACGTTCTAGCCGTCGGAAAGGCGCTGCTATCCGCGGCCGAGTACAGATCCTTCCGCAGACATCAGTTCATCCGCCTGAGACATCACTCCCTTCCAAGAGAGACCTCGGCGGAGGATTGAGGAGCGAGTTGTAGATGTAACACTCATCTGGATCGACTCTCACATCATCTCCCCCTCGTTCGGGGTCCGGTTCGACCCCCTCCCAATCGATCAGAGCGAAAGGAATCCTCTCGGCTGACTCTCCCATCACCAGCGCCGCCGAGGCCGCCAGGCTGTCGGCTACGTTCACGACTGTGAATCTGAGAGGTCTCCCGTAGATGTCCGGTTTTCCCCTGAGGTCCCGGAGAGGCTCCAGCCCCCAGACGCCCAGCGCCACGCCTATGACCCCTCTCCTGAATAGCGTGAGCCTGCTGTCTACGATGATCGCCCCCACGGTCACACCCCACCGATCCCGGAACCACTCAACTATTCTCTTGGCCTCTCCGTCCGGATTGAGAGGATGAAGCACTACATGGCTCGGGGGAGAGTTGGATCGATCTATCCCCGCCGAGCCCACCAGTATCCCACTCTTGTACGTGAGCAGGTACCCCCTGTATCCGCCCAAGAGACGATCGGCCTCCTCGAGAACGGCGGCGGCCTTCCAAAGATCTGCTCCGTAATATTCGGCGATTCTCCTGGCCGTCTCACTCGCCCTAGACCATCGGCTGATTGGGACCACCCTTCCCTGGCTGTAGGAGACAACCTTACTGGCCACCGCTATGACGTCTCCGTCTGAGACGCGGAGACCTCTGAACTTGAGTTCCCGGTCGAGCCTGGATAGGTAGTCCTCGCCGACCCCAATGGGGGGATCTATTGGCCCTACGGGCAGAACCCTCAGCATCTCAGGTCCCCCCTAATGCCTGCATGGCTCGAAGCACTTCTCGAGTAGATCCACAGCCTGCGCCCTCCTCTCCTCATCAACTCTGACCACCACCGCCCCCCGCCCTGGCTGCCCGTAGACCACCGCTGCGTTGGTGGGCGCGAGGATCACCGCTGGGAAACCCAGCAGATCTTCCTCGCCGTGGACCAGAACAGTGACCCTCTCCTCCTTGATTGCCGCTGCGATTGCATCCCGCACGGACTTCCAGGCCTCGCTAGTTATCATGCCCGCCGGATTCCCGGTCTCAATGACCCTCCTTCCCAGAAGCAGCGCGGGCAAATCAACCCTCCTTCTCTTCTCCATCATGTCAACGATAGCCACGTCGGGCTCAACTCCTGCCTCCAGCAGGCTGGCCGATACCCTGTCGCCAACGGCCACGATGAGATGGTAGTCTCGAAAGATCTCAGCGCGGAGTACCCTCCACAGCGGTCCTCTGGGTTGAGCCAATATAGCCCTGCACTCCTCTCTGAGCTTGACATCGGCGACGAGCTCATTTCCTCTCAGCAACATCTACCCAACGGCCGGCACCTGAATATAATCCCAAGGCAGGTGCTCTATCCCAGATGAAGGTCCTCTTGGTTGACGCCCTCGCCTCAGGCTCTGGCAGAAGGAGGTCCTCCCTCGACGTGATCGGCGCTGGACCTAGGCAGATCGCCGGGATCCTAGAGAGGTTTGGTATCCAATACAAGCTAGTCACAGCCGAGGAGGCCCTGAGATCTCCGGCTAGGGAGTTCGACGTCCTGATGGTCAGCGCAATGACCATGGACGCGCCGGCCGCTCGGCGACTAGCGGCCCGCCACCGAGGTGCCGTTAAGGTCCTCGGGGGGCCGATAACCAACGACCCTGCCGTCGTCTCCAGGCTTGGGTATGACGTTGGGGTCTGGGGTGAGGGCGAAGTGGCAATGACCCAGATAATAGAGTCTGGCGGACTCCAGGAACCAGATCGCCTTAGCCCTGACATCCCGAACCTACTGTTGAACCGTGGAGGCAGAGTGGTGTCAGGGCCGAGGAAAAGGTTGTCGCTCCGTGAATTCAACTCCTTCTCTCCTTCGACGGAGGCCGTCAGGCACTATCGATCCAGACCTCACTACCGCTACGCTCGGGTCTACGTCGAGGTCGAGAGGGGCTGCTCGAATTTCATGAGACCGTCACTCCACGCAGATCTAAAGATCTGTGATGTCTGTGGGGCCTGCCTCGGAAAGAGGCCATCGATAGGAGTCTGCCCTCAGGGGATACCTCCGGGGTGCGGCTACTGCTCGATTCCGGCGACTTATGGCCCACCCAAGTCGAAGGATGCCTCCAGGGTGGTGCGAGAGATCGAAAGCCTGATAGCGGAGGGCGTCCAGCGGATCATCCTGAGCGGCGCCGACTTCCTCGACTACGGCCGGGATCAGAGAGGCGAGGCCCTACATCCATGCGAGCCGGGGCCGAACCTGGCTGCTGTCAGGGATCTGCTGGGATCGATAACGTCAATTCCACAGGTGAGGGATGGTGAGGTCTACGTGGGCATCGAGAACGTTAAGCCCTGCCTCTTGACCGATGAGGCGATATCCCTCCTCTCGCACCACCTGCCGAACTGCGTCATCCACGTGGGGGTCGAGACCGGGGACGACTCACACGCGAGGCTCCTCGGAAGGCCGTGCAGCTCAACTCTCGCTGAGGAGAGGGTCAAGGCGGCGGCGGAGGCTGGCCTGAGGGTCTACGCGTACTTCATCCACGGCCTCCCAGGTCAGACGATGGCGACGGCGAGGGCTACCGCAGAGATGATGGAGAGGCTCTACAGGGCCGGGGTCGAGAAGTTCACCGTTTACAGGTTCAAGCCCCTCCCGGGCTCAGCCTTCGAGTCCCTTCAGCCGGGCCCACCAGTCGGGGAGAACAGGGCTTCGGCGCTCATAGAGTCGACGGCCAGGAGGCTCAACCTCGCCCGCAAGCGCGAGATGGTGGGAAAGAGGCTTGAGGTGATCTTCTCGGCGAACTTTCACAGGGGCGCCAGGGTGGCCTATCCGACCAACGAGGGCCCAACCTGCCTCGTGAAGGGGGTGCCCAAGTCGATCAGGGCGGGCGACAGGGGTTACGTTCTCGTGACGGGTCTCGTGTCAGACAGGGCGCTGCTAGCCGAATTCCTCACCAAGAAGTCTTGAGGAGGAGCGGTGGTGGGGCCGCCGGGATTTGAACCCGGGACCACCAGCGCCCCAGGCTGGCATCCTACCAAGCTAGACCACGGCCCCACGGCCGACTCACTTGTCCTAGTCCTGGTTATAAACAGTTTGCCCGAGCCGATCTCGATCGCCTCAAGTGGGAGGGCCTCTCTTCCCCCTCAGACCGTACGCCCATGCCTCTTTGAAGGCCCTATCGGCCACTAGGAGGGCGTAGCCTTCGGTGGCTGGCTTAGCTATGAGAAACCTCCCGTCTAGCGTCTGATGCGGCCACTTCTTGCTGACCACACTCCGGTAGGGCAGCCACCTCACCCTGTACGACCTCTTCTCCACGTACACCCTCGCCCTCGCGGCCGGGAGGGGCAGCTCCTTCCAAGCGCCGATTCCCTCGGCGTCCCAGAGAATTATCTTCCTAGCTTCCTCTCCAGATGGCGTAGTCGCTCTTCTGGAGTATTTTGCGATCTTAACTCCTCCAACGGAGAAAACCTGGTCGAGTCTGTAATCTCCAACTGGTACGAGCTTGGTATGCCTGTCTCTGAATCTGTCTTTGTACGGAAGAGGCACTGAAGCCGCCCGTTATGTCTGACTATAAATCCTAGGGTTCGACGGGCGGGTATGACTTGCCTAGTGAAATAAAACGCCTAAAGAACAAGTGTCCACTCATACTTTTGGTAGATTGTCCACTCGGCCGCCTAATACTCAGTACGTGATGAAAAAGGAGGCACCCATTGCGGATTAAGTCGTGAGAAACTTCCTCAAGACGACATTCATCTCAACGGACACGCCACCCGTAGATTCGGGGTCCCCCAATGCCGAGGAGTAAAAGGTCTCAGGGCCTAACTCCTTTCGCGACGGGCGCACTGATCTCAGCCATCGTCACTCTCCTCCCAGCGCTGAATGGGTGGTTGAGGAGTTCGATCGTCCTGTCCCTTGCGCTGATCCGGGGAACCACTCTCACCCAAAATATGACTAGAGGACTCGTAGAATGCCTGCTGGGAGCGTTCATCTCAAAGCTCCTAATCCATATTCTGCTATTTTCAGGCGGCTAAGCAGTCTCTCTGGAACGCCTCGCCCTTACTCAAGGGGAGGGGGGTCGTGCGTAGGTTTCTTATAACCAATACGAAAGTTTTATATATCGAAAACTTTGAAAAGGAACTGGGGGATCCCTTGGAGGGTGGCCAGAAGAACGATAAGGAGAGCCTGTTTACTGAGGTAAAGCTCACCTGTCCTCGCTGCGGAAGCGATCAGATAATTAAGGACCCAAATACGGGAGAGCTGGTCTGCGCAAGCTGCGGGCTGATTCTCAGCACGGGTATGGTTGATACGGATAAGGACTGGAGGGCGTTCGACGCCGACGAGTACATGGACAGAGCGCACACCGGAGCTCCGGTGACTCCGACCCGGTCCGGCTACGGTCTCGATTCCGACATTGCCATGACCAGCGGGCTGAGCAGGAAGTCCGTCCAGACCCTTAGGAGGACCCACAGACACGTGAGTGACGCGAGGGAGAAGGCAGTGGAACCGGCCCTCAGGAAGATAAGACTCGCGGCCGAGACCCTGAACCTGCCTCCAGAGACCGTGGAGGACGCCGCCATGCTCTATCGCAAGGCGGCTGGCGAGGGGCTGGTGAAGGGTAGGAGCATGGACGCCATGGTGGCCGCGGTGATCTATGCGGCCTGTAGGAGGACCGATGTGCCGCGGTCCTTGGAGGAAGTCGCCTCTCTCTTCAATTTGAAGGAGAAGGAGGTAGGAAGGAGCTTCCGCTTCCTGTTCAGGAAGCTGGGCATAAGGATACCACCTCCCAAGCCGGAGAACTTCGTCTACGCGATCTGCGCCAAGCTGGGGCTGCCTGAGAAGGTGGCTACCCAAGCCATCAGGATACTGAAGATAGCCCGTCAGCAGGGCGCAACCATGGGGAGGGAGCCCGTTGGCGTTGCGGCGGCTGCCATATACATGGCAAGCCAGGAGTTCGGTGAGCACAAGACTCAGAGGGAGCTAGCTCAGGCTGCGGGTGTCACTGAGGTCACGGTTCGGAACAGGTACAAGGAGCTCCTCGCCAAGGTCCACAAGCTCTGGCTGGAGCAGCTTCCGGAGGATCTGAAGAAGCAGATGGCCTCCTTCCGAGAGTCTGCCGAGGGTTAGTGAGCAAGGCGACAGGTTTTTACACCAAGAGCCCCGGCTTCCCAGGAGGAGACTAAAATGTACGTCTGCCTCAGATGCGGCTACGTCTTCACGAAAGAGGAGATGGAAGAGTACTTCAACGTCTTCAAGTGCCCCAGGTGCGGCTACAGAATCCTCCGAAAGGTCAGGAGAGAGACTCCCAAGAGAGTTAAGGCCATCTGAGGGGTGACTCCGGAATGCCCGAGCTCAAGGGCCCCCTCAAGGAGATACTGATACTGGCCGCGGTCGCCGTCTCACTCTTCCTGTTCTTCCGAGTGGTGCTTCCGTGGGCCATGGGAGTTGATTCTCCAATTACGGTGGTTCACGGCCCCTCAATGGAGCCGACGTACGAGGACGGGGATATTCTCCTCGTGAAGCACGTCGACCCGAACAGTCTCAAGGTTGGTGACGTGATAGTCTTCCTGAACCCCAACGTGCCGCAGTGCAAGTCGGACCCGGACTTCTCTCCGAGGTGCAGGATCGTACACAGGATAGTGGGGGTAGAGACGGAGGGGGACAGGCTCTACTTTGTTACACAAGGAGACAACCCCATCACTAATCCTAGGCCAGACCTGGGTAGGGTACCGCCTGAACTTATCCTGGGGGTTCCCGTGCTCCACATCCCAGTTCCGCAGATCGGTCACCTGCTCCTCTTCTTGCAAAACCCGCTAGTCAGGGTTGCTATAGCATCGGCGCTGGTCTTACTACTCGTGTGGGACTTCTTCGCGTCTGGCGGGGGAGAAGGCGAGCAGACCGAGGAGCCTGAACTCGAATCTGGCGTGGAGCCTCCTGCCGAGGAGCCAGGCGCCGGCCCTCCTGAGTGATTTATAAAGGACCCTTTATAAGGGTGGCTAGAGGTTTCTGGGATGCCCTCCGAGAAGGAAGAGCAGGGAGAGGTCGTTGCAGGGATCAGGTTCCCACGTGAACCCGAGATTAACATTCAGAACGTTGTATCTTCCGCCGACATAAGGCAGAAACTAAATCTGAGGGAGATAGCCCAGAAGATCAAGGAGTCTAGGTACGAGCCCAACAAGTTCCCGGGCCTGGTACTGAAGCTCAAAGAGCCAAAGGCGGCCCTCCTAGTTTTTAGTAGCGGGAAGTTCGTGTGTACGGGCACAAAGTCCGTTGAGGAATCTGCTCTTGCCGTCAACAAGGCTATAGAGCTCATGAAGCAGCACGGGATCAAGATCAGTAACAGGCCGCTGGTCAGGGCCGAAAACATCGTCGCATCTGCAAAGCTGTTCCTGAAGGTTGACATCGAGAGACTGGCCATGGAACAGCCCAACACCCTCTACGAGCCGGAGCAGTTTCCGGGGCTCATATACAGGATGGACGATCCTCCCGTGGTGTTCCTGGTCTTCGCCTCTGGGAGTCTAGTATGCACGGGCGCCAAGAAAGAAGCAGACGTTAGGAGGGCGGTCTACAAACTGAGGAGAGTATTGGCGGAGGGCGGCTACTTCATAACGGAGGAGGGGGCTGGCTGAAGGGGGGGTCACGACGCTCCAGCTTACCGATAATGATGGCGAGTACCTCGTAAGGCTCGCTAGGCGGGCTATAACCCTCTACTTAACGGAGGGCAGGGCGCTTGAAGTGGAACCACTCAACCCCAAGTTCCAGGAGAAGGCGGGGGCGTTCGTCACGCTGAAAACCTACCCCGAGGGACACCTTCGAGGGTGCATAGGTTATCCGGAGCCCACCTTTCCTCTCTATCAGGCGGTCATCCGGGCAGCCATCTCCGCGGCCACGCAGGACCCCAGGTTCTATCCGGTGACGCCGGGGGAGCTGCCAAACCTCACCGTCGAGGTCAGCGTCCTTACTCCCCCGGAGCCGCTCAGGGTAGACGACAGGAGCAAGCTGCCCGGGCTCATAATGGTAGGCCGCGACGGCCTGATCGTGCGCGCCGGTCCGTGGAGCGGTCTCCTCCTACCACAGGTCCCGGTCGAGTGGGGCTGGGATTCCAGGGAATTCTTGGATCAGACCTGCGTTAAGGCTGGTCTGCCACCGGGCTGCTGGATGAGGCCGGATGTGGAGGTGTTCAGGTTCACAGCCATAGTGTTCGCAGAGGAAAAGCCTATGGGGCGGGTAGTTCGTGAGGAACTGTGTAAAGGTTGATCAAGGATTGCGATAAGCTCGATCGAGCGCCCACCTCATCTCCTTGACCAACCTGTCCAGCTCGTCTGCCGGGACGCCGCTCACGACTATGCGCCTGAGCGCGCCTTCCTCCGCCTCGACGTTGTAGGCGACCCCTGGAGACACCCTCTTTAGCTCCCTCAACCTCTTGCTCAGCCACCCTATGGGATTTGAGTCGGCCCTGACCTCCCTCTCCATCTCAAGTACGAGGATACCCTTCCTCCTGTTCACCAAGATTCTCCCGATCCGCTCATCCCCGGATAGGACTTCTCTCTCCTCAACTCCCGGTGGGGCGGGAGCCTGATACTCCTCGACCTCGATGGCCTCGTCGGGGGCGCCAGCCGGCAACGGGCCAAGCCTGTCCGCGGTCGTTATTGTTGCCTCAAGCAGAACGTCATCGAGCGCATCCAGCATCGACCGCAGCCTCAGGAGCTCCTTCTCCAGCTCTTCGATCCGGGTCTTCAACATGCTCCTAAGCTCAAGGAGAGTTCTCATCCTGTCATCTCTACTCAAGCTTAACCCCCATCCTCCACAAGCGTATTTGAGATCGACTTGCGTATTAAGGACTTGGCCCGCTCCACTCCGAGACGCTTCATCAGTGGACCCAACCTCGGCCCGCTCTTGGCACCGACCAAGAGCGTGTAGACGGCCGAGAAGAACTCCTTTGGCTTCACCCCACCAGACCTGCAGACCTCAAAGGCGAGAGACTGAATCTCCTCAGCACTCATGCTCTCGTCTATCTCGGCGAGGAATCTGTCTATGGCTGCCAGAACCTTGGGGCTGAGCTTGGGTCTCTCTGCAATGAACCTGGACTTAATGTCCCTGACGTAGTTTAGGGCCCTCCGGAACCACTCTCTGAATATCTGATCTGCCCTGAGCGATTCAGATTCTAGCTCGTAGTACTCAGAGATGAACTCCATCACAGCTGAGAGCAGCTCTTCTTCACTCATCTCTCTCCACGGAAGCAGCTCTATGACATTGATGAGCGACCTGAACGTGTATTTCGGGGGCGGTGGCACCTCCCTCAGCAGGTACGCGTACTCGACGAGCCTCTTGACGGTCATCCTATCCCTCTCAGAGGGGATTCTGTCCAGGTTCCAGTAGAGCTTGAGGTGCCTCTCTAGGTCCTCGACATACTCGGGCGCCTTCTCGAGCGAGATAGCGCGGGTTCCTTTGTACCTCTTGAACATCAGGAGCCTCAAGCTCTCCGGGGGGGCATAGCGGAGCCAGTCTTGGGGAGTGATGACGTTTCCCTTCGACTTAGAGATCTTCTCCCCGGTCGCGTCGAGGAACATCTCGTACCTTATCGTCAGAGGCGGCTCGAACCCGAGGACCTCCCTTGCGATCCTCTGATTTACCCTGAAGCTGTCGGCGATGTCCTTGCCGTGGGGCTCGAACACGACCCTTAACGCGGCCCACCTGGCAGCGAATTCCCCCCACTTCCAGGGCAGTTTGCCGGATCCCCTCCTGTAGCTGGCCTCCCCCCTGTAGCCGCACCCCTTGATCCCCTTGAACTCTTGGTCACACACGTAGACTACCTTCCCCTCCTCCGGATGAACCTCGACTACGCGGGTGGTGTATATCCGACCGCAATTCTCACAGACCGGCCAGTAGGGGATCCACCCCTCGGGCCTGCTAGTTCCGACCTCCTCCCGAACGATCCTCTCGACCTTATGTCTCTCCCGAAGTATCTTGTCGATGTACTGGTCGAGCAGACCTGATCTGTAGACCTGAGTCCCAGAGTAGAACTCATAGTCGACGCCGAGCTTGTCCAGCGCGTCCATGAGCATGGAACTCATGTGCTCTCCGTAACTGCCGTGACACCCCCAGGGGTCAGGTATGTCGGTGACGGGCATCCCGAGGTATCTCTCATACTCTGACGGAACCCCCGCCGGTATCTTCCGCAGGCCGTCCCTGTCGTCGCTGAAGGCGACGAGCCTCGACCTGTGTCCCAAGTCTTCTAGGGCCAGCTTTACGCCGTACGCCCGCAGGGAGTCGCCGACCGATCCTATGTGTGGAAATCCGCTGGCGCCGATCCCGGACTCCACAGTGTAGATCTCTATCCCCCTGTTCAGGCGCTTCTCCCTCTCCACCACTTCGAGGGCTAGCTTATCCAGCCAGAACATTGGCCCGCGCTTAGACCGCAGCCCCATCACCGTCTCGCCTCCGCACGTGCCTGGCTTTTTAGCTCGTCGGCGAAGGGCGAGTACAGAAGGAGCGTTGGCAAAAATAGTGAGAAGGGGAAAAAGACTTCCCTCAAAAATCGCCCGGGGGAGATCGGCTCACACCTGAGTGAGCTCGATCTCAATGACGCTTATGTCCCGCCTGCTGCCGTCCTCGTCTATTATCTCCTCGGTTCCGGTCCTGATGTCGGTTATCTTGAGCTTGCCCGGGAAGTACTTGAGCCTGGTGATCTCGGCGACGTCGACGGCCCTGGAGATAGACCTGCCCCTCGCCTTGAGGACGATCTTCTTCACGCCCCGGTTGATCTGGAGCGTGGTAGCCATCACGTAGTTGATGGCGGGCTTCTTACCCACGTACACGATTCCCTCCTCGGCAGACATGACGCACACCCCCTTAC
>JAOZGN010000027.1 GCA_027491555.1 Thermoproteota archaeon | reverse complement strand
GGAGCCAGCCCCACTCCTCACCGTTGTAGGTCACCAGCGTCGCCCTGTATCTGGTTTCCTGGTAGAAGTGATAGGAGTACGCCCCGTCGGTCCCGTAGCTCACCACGATCGGCCTGCCCTGAGCCTCGTCCAGGAAGACGTCGTAGGCGTCCCCCCAGCTCCCAGCGACCAGCAGGCCGTTGTCGATCGCCTGAGTCCACCAGTTCCTCCAGTCTCCGCCGGTCATCTTGTAGTAGGCGATCTGCCAGAGCAGGAAGCCGAGGCCGGTGCTGCTCACAGTCGGATCCTCGGCCACCAGCCTCGAGGCGTACTCCGGCCTAGCCAGGTCGTCAAACGTGAGGCCGGACATCTCCTCTTCTGTGATGCGCTGACTGTCGTACACCAGTGCTATAAGGCCGTAGTCGTAGGGCACGACGTGGTGCGTCGGGTCAAGGGAGCTGATCAGCCAGTTGTGGACCTCGTCGAGGTTGCTCGGGGTGTAGGGCTCGAGCACGCCGGCCTCGATGGCCTCGTGTATGAGCACGTTGTCTATCCCTATGATCACGTCCGCCTGCGGGTTGTCCTTCTCCTGGATTAGGGCCAGCAGCGCGGACCTCGCGTCATCGAACTCCCTGACCACGACCTCACAGTTGTACCTGCGCTCGAACTCACCGTAGACCGCGTCGAGTGTGGCGTTCGGGTCATCTCCCCACTTGAGCAGGCTCTCGTAGGTGTAGATCACCAACCTCCTCTCGGCCCGAGTCTCGCCGGACCTCTGCAGGGCCACGTACACAGCGGCCAGTAACACCACTGCCGCCAGCGCGAGGGCCAGGATCCGGCCAGCAGTCCACCTCACTACCATACCCCTCCCGGCAGACACCGGAGGGGCCGCGGGAGTCGGCATAAGGAGGTGCCGCGGGCACGCTCCCTACGCCGGCATTACCCGGATCAGGTTCCAGGGGTCGGCGGCGCACTAGCCGCCCTCTCAGCCGGGTTGCCCCAGCTCCCCCGGTGCCCGCCGGAGTTACCGCGTCGGAGATGTATAAATCGTTTACACTCGCGCGGAGAACACCTCTTCGCGGATCTCCTGCCGGCTGTCTCATCCAGATCGGCGCCGAGAGCCTTTGCCGACATACCGGAGAAGGAACTCTTTGCACTGGGCTACGGAAAGACGAGCGATTCAATAACCTCAGGGTTCCTATACTTCGAGGGAGACATTGCAGACCTCAGGATATACCCCTGGGCCCTCAGCGGAGAGGAAGTCAGGAAACTCTTTGGGGAGGTAAAGTCGTCGGCTTCAACCTGACTCTCTCTTTCTCCGCAATCTTCTCGTATGCTTTCCTTATCCTGAAGAAGTCACTCTTGAAGAAGGGGCACTCCTTGATGCAGACGCCGCAGCCGAGGGTCTTCGAGAACACCTCAGCGCACTTCCTGTAGTCTATGTGAACCACCTTTCCGTCTTCGAGGGAGATAGATTCTGGATAGATTGCCTGGGCCGGACACTCCTCCACACAGCGGTTGCAGACCTTACAGAACTCCGGGATCCAAGAGTAGAACTCCATCCTCTCGTCGGTGAATGGGAAGTTCTCTATGCTCGTGTAAACGGCCGCGATCCTCTGGGAGGGGCGCGGCGCGCGAGAAACGAACTTCCTTACGAGCTTGATTTTCAGACTGGGCATTCCTGCTCTTCCACCCTTGAAGGCCCTGTTGTCGTCAAAGTTTGTTTCTTACAGGCCTTAAGTAATTTCCGTAGCAAGTCTAAGGACTACGGTGTCCCGAGGGAGGCACTCAAGCGGGTACTCTTGACGAGGCAGTCCGAAAGGCTGAGAAGGTCCGACAGGGGGTCAGAAGGACGCGGCCCCTCTTGGGGCTGGCCAAGCTAATCTTGGAGGGGAAGGGGCGGACCTGAGTCGCAACTTTTTACGGACCATCAGAGAGCCCCGTCCGGCGGCGGTGGTCGTGGGGTTGTCCGGCAAGGCCAGGAGGGACCTTCTGAGGCATATCACCAGGCTCTCCGGCGCCCGGAGGGAAGAGGTAGAGGTGCCGCCCAACCCCCTCTTGGACGCGGGGGTCATCAGGGGGACCAAGTCGAGGTACGTCTGGGCCACGGATCCCGCGCTGGGGGTTCCAAGGGAGCACTTGGGCACCCTAGCCTTCCACTTCACCGCCTCAGACGTGGCGGTTTTGGGCGGGAGGCCGGAGTATATAGCAGTGGATCTCCTGCTCCCCCATGACTCCTCGAGGGAGGAGGCCATTCGAATAATGGAGCAGATACACGACGAAGCCTACAGGTACGGAGCCTCGGTGGTGACTGGACACACGGGCTGGTACCTCGGCGTTAACGAGCCCGTGGTGGTGACGACCATCGCCGGAAGGGTGGACAGGCTCCTACTTCCTTCCAACGCCTCGCCCGGCGACAGGATACTCCTCACCGGGGTGATCGGAGGCGAGCTGCTCTACTCGCTGGCCCACTTCCGACCCTCGCTATTGGCGGACACCTACGGAGAGGAGGGGGTAAGGAGGTGGAGGGGCTACCACCGAGATCTCTCAGTGGTAGACCCAGCGCTCCTCCTGTCCCGTAGGGGACTCGCCCTCGTCATGAAGGATGGGGCCGAGGGGGGCCTGATAAGGGCGCTCAACGACCTGGCGGACGCCGCGGGCTTGGGATTCCACGTTGAAGAGGACAGACTCCCAGTTCCCCCCGAACTCCTCGCACTGGCCGACGAGCACGGGTTCGACCCCCTCGCGGCCTCGAGTTCTGGCCTCCTGATAGCCGTGGTGAGTCCGGAGTGGGCGAGGGAGGCGGTGTGGTACCTCGGGATCTTAGGGGTCCCCGCTGAGATCGTGGGCACGCTCTCTGATCGGCCTGAGGACAGGTGGATACTGGGAACCTCCGGGAGGAGGCCGTTTCCCCGTGAAGCGGGAGACCCGTACTCCTCTCTGTGCTCACCCTAGGGGTGGATCACCCCTCCCTGCCAGATTACGAACCTCGCCGACGAGACGTACCCCCCGACGCCCTCCGAGGTGAACCTCACCTCGACGACGACGCCCACGTAGCTAGACGCCATCGGAACCCGCGCCCTCCAGAGGTCTCCCTCGCGCTCCATTGGGGTGGGCGACCACCCCGCGCTCACCAGGCCCTCGAGACTCTCAGAGCCCGCCGTCCAGGCCACAACATCCGAGATCTCACAACAGGACTCACAGGCGCAGGATACCTCAGCGACGACGTCCACGCAACCGCCTCCCGCGTAAGCGACGCGCGCCTCGACACTCGGAAGGTGAGCCCTCCCGGAAACGTAGGCCAAGAAGGCCCTCCAGGCTGCCGCCGCCCTCGCGGTCGAGTGCAGCCCGGTGTGCGTCGCGTTCGGAACCACCTCGAACCACAGCGGCCCAGAGTAGTAGGGAGCGTAGGTCCACTCGACCGTCGGTGGGCTCAGCTGGTCAGCGGTTCCGAAGATCACCATGACGGGGAGCGAGAGCTCGTCGAAGTGGCTCACCGGATCGTACACCTCGAGTAGCTCTTCCAAGTGGCCTGAGACGTTGACCTGGTCCAGGACGCCGTAGGCCTCCATCACGGCCATGGACCCAACTGGCCCCCCGTACACCTGGTAGTGAGACTCCAAGAGGGCGGTGAGGTTGGCCCCGTTGAAGGACCTCGGGGCTATCGCCACGACTCGGTCGTCGTAGGCTGCCACGATCCAGGTCGTGAAGCCCCTCTTGCTCCCGCCGCTCAGCACGAAGCGGTCAGGGTGCGATGGGACGAACAGGCTCTCCAGGGTCATGGCCCGCGCGTAGGCGAACGCCATCGGGTAGGCCAGGTGCCAGGTCATGTCACCCGTCTCGAGAGCCTTGGAGACGGAGTACGCCATGAGCTCGGTTTCCTCCAGTCCGAACTGATCGTTTGGCACGTCAAGAAGTATCAGAACGGGCACGCACGTCTCCGCGACGGCCTTCGCGCCGAACTCCATCGCAAAGTGCTTGAACCCACTCGGTCCCGGCCCACCGGCGACGACAGCGCCGAGCTCGGATTCGCACTCAGCCGAGTAGAAGATCCACGCCCGGTGCCTCCACTCCTTCCCCTTCCAAAGGATGCTCGCAAACTCAACCGCAAGGTACGTGACCTCTTTCCCGTCGACCTCGACGGTCCCGTTGGCTAGGAGCCTGTAGGAGAGCCCTGCCGGGTCCCTCGCATCGCTGAAGTCCAGTCTGAAGGGTCCATCGCCACGTGTGCGGCTCTGTTCGGTCTCCTTAATCCAGTACAGGATCCCCGCGATTGACAGGACCACCAACAGAATTGCTCCCAAGGCGACCGCCCCTCGCCTCGTCACCTCGTTCACCGTTGCATCCAAGAGGCGAGGCTAGTTTAGGCACACCCGGGAACTTTCGTGGAACGGGGTGAAACGCCTACCTAGAATTCACTCCAGCCCCAGCTCTCTCTTCCACTTTTTGCCGAGGAGGTACAGCACTAGGTAGGTGATGAAGGCAGTGGCGACGACTATTGCTGTGATAAGCACCTTCACACTCATCCAAGACACCCGCGTCCCGCTTCACCAATTCTGTTAAAATCGCGCGCGCCCGACCTAGAGGTTTCCGTCCAGTCCGACCATGCTCCATACGATGTCGGACTCGTCCGCGACGGTGCCAGGGCCTATGTCGAGGTCAAAGGCTCGCGGAGCTTCGACCGCCGATCAGGAAGGTCAACAAGGCGTTCCGCAGGGAGCCCCCCGAGCCCTTCTGCGTCGTGGGGGTGCTGGACAATCCGCGAGACCCGCATGCGCTAATGAGCAGGGCATGGATCTGGACGAGGCCCGGCAGAGATGGCAGGTTGGGCCGGCTAAGTCCTAGCACCTTGGGCCAGTGGCTCAAGAGGTCGGGGCTGATCTGATTTGCACGCAGAGCGATTCAGGCGGATTTTCATGTTCGGCAAAGATCATTGTGCGTGTGTCTAGCTTGAGATTCTAACTATTGGCTTAATTGACAAATAACATTTTTATGTCGCTGCCCGCGAAATTCCACACGGCCTTTCCTTCTATACTAAGTGAGGAGGTTGGCTGTGAGCCCGAGAATAAGAGGTTCTCTTGCCCTAAAATAGAGTTTGGCAGTTGGTCAAGTTGGATATCCGTTGTGTTATTCTCTCACTAGATTCTCAGACGCGGAGTAGTGAGAGTGGAAGAGTTAGGCTGAGTGGCATGAACCTGAGTTTTCTTGCGAATATCGTTGGATTCACGCTGATTATTATCTACATAATCCTTCATGCTCTACTTGACCTTGCTTGGCACTTTAATCTCGCGGGATGGAGCATAAACCTGCTAGGAAGGGTAAGTGAGTTATTGCCTAAGGTCATCGTCGATCCAGCTGGCCACAAACCGAGGCTCCTATTATCAGTGCCATTTGCATTCATAGAGTCGTCTTCCTATGCCAAGACTGCCAGAATTCAAGTTGCGGCGGGCAGCATTATAGAAGTAGTTGAAGTAGCTCTTCTGACACTAGCGGGAGCCCCTATACACTGCGCTGACTCGGTTCTAGATGCTCTGTGCTTATCTGCCTTACCTCTCTCTGTCACGTTCTGCAGGTGGCTGCGTTCTCGCACGAGGAAAGAGAGTCAAGTGTAGGACGGAGTTTTAATCGCGCGTCAGAACGACCTCCACCCATACGGTGCGGGTTTCTGTTAACTTACTGATGACGTTATCAGCCGTTTTTGGCCCTGAGGGCTCAAAATAGGTCTTTTTCCAAAACGTTATTTGTTACGACCTAGACAAAAACCTCGACCTTCTTTTTCTTCTTTCATCGATCTGAAGGAAGGAGAATCGGTTAAATATTTTGACATGTCAAAATTGATAACGTATCGGATGAAGGCCCAACGGAGAGGTCGATAGGGCCATGTCTGCCAATGAAGCCGGTCAGAAGGCCGATAATACCACTCTCACGAAGCCATCTGGGGAAGCAAAGTCTAGCAAGCGTGAAAGAATCGAGAGACTCTACGGGGAATACTGGAGCCCCAAGCTCGTCACAACCACCTACATGCTGGTGTACCTGACGGAGGGAGCCGTGCGAAGCCTCGGAATCTTCCTTCCATTTTACCTGTCGGATAAGTTCGGCCTGAGACCCGCGGACATCAGCTTCTTCGTCGCCGCGGCGTACATAGCGTGGCACTTCAAGTTCATCATCGGCCTCGTCATGGACCTCACCCCCTCCGTGAGGGGGTGGAGACGCAGGATCTACCTCATGGCCGGGAACGTCATGAGGATGGTCGGGTTCTTCCTGCTGGCGAGGGCCGCAGATCCGTGGAGGCAGGCATTCCCGGCCGCGCTGATCATCTTCTCAGGGGACGCCCTCTTGGACATCGCGGCTGACGCCCTCCTCCTCGACGTCACCCCGCCCGACTATCACGGGATGGGGTTCGGCTTTGGCTGGGGAGGCAGGGCCATCGGATACTCGTTCTCGGCCCTGTTCGTGACGTGGGCCGTGATGCGGTTTGGATGGGACGGCGCCATCTCCCTCATGGCCCTCTACACCATACCGGCCTTCGCCATGGCCGCCGTAAGGGAGCCCCCACTCACCGAGGAGAGGAGGATCAACAAGAGGGTCTTGGCCCTAACGTTCACCGACCCTAGGCTGCTGGCCGCGGTTATCTTCGCCATATTCGGGGCCTCTGTCTACTCCTTCGATCCCAACAGGGGCGTGTTCTCCCTCATAATCAAGGAGCTCTCTGGGAGGAGCCTTAGGGGCGGAGGACTGGCGTCGGTGGCCTTTGGACTGGCGGTCGCCGTTGGATCTCCGATCACGGGGATGTTCGCCGACCGAATAGGGCACAAGAGGGCCTACTGCTTCTCCCTCGCCGGGGCGGCGGCGTCCCTGGCTGGAATGGCCCTGCTGGCCCCTGAGAGGGTCTGGCTCATGTACCCGCTGTCCTTCGCCCTGGGCTTCTTCGAGGGCTTCAACTTCACCACCTGGGAGACCGTCCTCGGGGACCTTTGCCCGCCTGAGTTCCCCTCGTTCCTGTTCCAGTACTTTATGTCGATGCTCCACGTCTCGGCCTACCTGACGGCGGTGTTCGTGGGGTGGGGGATCGAGGCCCTCGGGCCCAGGATGACCGTGCTCCTGTCGGCCCTCTACATATCGATAGGGTTCATACCAGCCTACTTCGTGAGGCCGCTGGCTACGGGTAAGGCCGAGAAGATCTGAGGGGTCCTCTACCCCCACTTTTTTAAAACTGCGAAAATCATCGCACCTCAAACACGCGGTTTATTTACCTTAGCTGGGTCTATGGAGCGGTGAGTATGACGAGGAAGGCGCTCTACGTGATCGGGTTCGTCCTTCTATCAGGCCTCTCTGGCTATCTGCTGCTCGGGTACGTGGGCCTCACTCCAGCCGGGCTTGGCCCGGCGAGGCCGACCCTGGACCTCATGGAGACCCCGCCCACTGAGGTCAAGGCGGCCGCAGAGGCGGGGCGCTGGGTCGCGCCCGAGCTGGGTAAGGCCACTTACGGGGAGGCCGTCGTCCCGGCGCCCACCGCGCCTCCCGCGACCTATCCCGCCACGTCGGTGGGAGGGGTGGAGATTCCCACCTCGGCCTACTTAGGCAGGTCGCTGATCATCAGGATGGAGATCGGCATCGAGGTCCCAGAGGGTCAGGTGGGCCAGGCGGCCGCGGCCGTGCAGGGGATAGCTGCCTCCAAGGGAGGCTGGGTGGAGTGCTCCATTGTGACAGACGAATACGCCACCGTCACCGTGAGGATCCCAGTCGAGAGCCTCGACGCAGCCCTAGCTGAGATCAGGCAGATAGGTACCGTCAAGAGCGAGACCAGGAGCGCGACCGACGTCACGGACCAGCTGGTGGACTTGGACGCCAGGCTTCGGAACGCCAAGGCCGAGGAGCAGAGGCTGCTGGAGATCCTGAACAAGGCGGAGACCGTCAACGAGATCCTACAGGTTGAGGACCGCCTCTCCTACGTGAGGGAGAAGATCGAGAGGCTCGAGGCTCAGAAGAAGATGCTCGAGGAGCGGGTGGACTACGCAACTGTGACCGTCACGATCTCCATTCCAGAGCCCGAGCCGCCGGAGGAGCCCCTCCTTCCTGGTTTTAGCCTCAAGAACCTTGTGAGGGCGGCCCTCAAGGCGCTCGTGTTCGCGGTCACCCTGATAATCGTCGGAGCGGCGTTCTTAGCCCCCATAGTGGTGGTGGGCTGGGCTATTTTGGCGGTCTACCGCAGGTCTAAGGGAGGCCAGAGGCAGGCTCCTCAGCCTGGCGCGTCCCCCGTGCCCTCGGAGGGAGGTTGACCCTCGGAGGGAGACTCCCTCCATCTTTTCTACACGCCATTCAAACTTCTCAGAGATTGAGCATCGACGGTGTAAACCGTCACACCGTGTTCTTGGAGGCCTCAGCCCTCAACAGGAGCTCCTCTCTCACGACCCTGTAGACCCTCCTCAGGAGCGAGGACGCAGCGTCTTCCTCGAGGCCAATCATTCGCAGGACCGCGAGGTCCAGTTCCAATCGTTCCTCGGAGCCAATCTGATCAGGCAAGGGGGGTAGCTCCCTGGAGCCAAGTCTCAGGAGGACTTCGGCCGCCCTCTCCACCCTGCCCGGGGAGAGTGAGGGGACGTTCGGCGTAGGTATGCTCTTGTAGTCGTCCAGCAGGAACCTGAGCCAGCTCGGGCCAATCTCCCGACCCGCCAAGAGGAGGTAGGCTACGAACGCGGTGGAGTTGTACCAGGCCGCTAGGGCGGCCTCCCACGTGGGGTTCCCGCAGTCCACCAGGTAGAAGTTCTTGGTGGCCGTCACCTGCTCGGGGGAGTAGAGGGCTAGGCTACCCCGCCTGGAGGGGTCCAGCTTGTCCAGGAGGAACAGCCTCGCGAAGGGCCTCTTCGACGCCACTTGCCTGGTCACGTGGGCCCACCACGCAGGCCTGAAGGATCGAATCGCCGGCCCAGCAGCCCCGCTCTCCTCGCCCCACTTGACGTACTCCCTCACGTCTTCCGGGACGTCGGAGAGGTCCTCCGGCAGGGTGAGGAGCAGGTGGGATGGGTAGGTCACCGCGATCCACCTGTGGGCCTCTGGCTTCCTGAAGGCCGGGAGCAGTAATTCAGATGGAATGAGCAGCTCCTTCCCACTCTCATTCATTATCAGGGCACCGTCCGCTCCCCACTGCCTCAGAGACCAGTGCTTGTTGGGGATGAGGAAGAAGTCGGGGCCGTACATCTCGACGCCCCTCAAGGCCCTGCAGGGCGGCCCGGGCCTGAGCGCCCCGCTGGACAGACCCTCTAGGAGCACCGGCAGGAGCAGGTCTTTAAGGGGATGCCTCCTCACGGCCGCCAGGAAGCTGGGGAAGGCCCTCGCCTCCACCTCAATCTTCTCGGCGGGTACGATCCGCCTGCCTATCAGCCTCTCCACCTGGCCGAGAGCCTCCTCCGTCAGACTGAGGTGTTCGATCCCCCTGAGGCCAAGCCCGCGAGTGGCGAGGAGGACGACCTCCTTGAACCCGCTGCCCACGCTAGCAGAGTGCCAAGGACCTTCGAGCAGGGAAACGTGGTCGAACCTCTCCCTGAGCATGCTGACGACGCCGCGGCCGTAGAGGGTGTAGAAGGTCGAGGCAGGAAGGACGCTCGCGAGCACTCCAGCATCCCTCAACAGCCTCTCCGAAAGCCCGAGGGCAAACGCCTGGAGGGAGGGTTGACCCTTCAGGTCTTCAAACACCCCCAGCTCTTCTGACAGCAGGAAGGACCGGTACTCCCTCTCTAATAGCTCCCACCGGGTGAAGGGTGGATTGGTGAGAATCACGTCAACCTCCGACTCCTCGCCGGAGAGCGTGCGGAAGCTGTCCCCTGCCCTGATGTCCAGAGCCTCCTCGTCGCCGCGCAGGGCGGTCAAGACTGTGGCGTAGCAGGCCAAAGCCGCCTCTGGGACGATCTCGGAGGCCAGGACCCGCTTGGGGGTTAGCCCCGCAATCACAGCCTCCCACATGGTGACGCCCGCGCCTGCAAACGGATCAGAGATCTCCGGCGACGTGCCAAACACCCTCCGGGCCGCCCGGGCCATCATCCTAGCCACCGGCCTCAGAGTGTAGTAGGCGGCCAGCCTCTTCCTGAGGTCACCGAGCTTTGGGGCGAGGGAGTCCTGTATTTCCCTGGCCAACCTCATGGCCCCGTGCCTGGAGAGGCCCCGAGCCCTCCTAACGGCCTTCTCCAGAATTTGAGGGTCTAGGTCACTGATTTCAATGCCCGAGAGCCCCTCCGGCTGCTCAAACTCCTCGGGCGAGGTCAGGCCCCTCCAGTAGGCAATTAGGGCCAGGGAGTCGACGGCCTCCCTCCTGAGGCCGGGCCTAATCATCACCCCCTCAGGGTCTTGGCCGGAAAAATAAGGTGAGGGGGTGATCTCGACTCCCCCGCGGGTCTCGGGATCAGGCCAAGAGGCCCTGAATCACCATCCCAATGGTCGCCAAGAGTGGGGTGATCAGCGTCGCTTGGACGTTGGCACCCATGTAGGGTATCAGCGCCTCAACTTCTTCTGGGTGCCTCAAGGCCCCGGAGACGGCCTTGAAGGCTGGCAGAGCGCCAACGAGTCCCAGCAGCGCGCCCACTGGGAGTACTCCAGAGACGACCAGCGCCCCCAGGCTCAGGAAGGCGAGAGCGTGTACAACCGCGAAGATCCTGGCCGCAGCGGGCCTTCCCACCATGATAGGGAGCGTCCTCCTTCCACCCTTGGCATCGGCCTCGACGTCAGGGAACTCGTTCAGGAGCAGGAGATTGGACACCAGCAACCCGATGGGAACGCCGGCGAGGAACCCCTCGAGGTCCAGCCTTCCTGTCTGGACGTAGTAGGCCCCCAACACCATGAGCGGACCAAAATTGAGCCCCGTGAATATCTCTCCAACACCCAGCTTCGTGAGGATGGGCGTGTAGAGGTAGGCGGTCGCGGCGCCTATCAGGCCCAGCGCCAGCACCCATGGACCCACCACCAGTGTGAGGTACGCCCCCACCGCCAGGCCGCACATCAGCGACGCCACGCCGAGGGAGTAGACAGACCTCGGGTTCAGGAGCCCGGCAGGTAGGATCCCGCTGCCCCCGGAGAACGGGGTCCTCTGGGTGTGCAGGTCCACACCCCCGACGTAGTCGAAGTAGTCGTTGAGGACGTTGACTGCCACGTGCAGTAGCAGCGCGCCGACCACTGTTACGGCGAAAAGGATGGGGTCGAAGTGCCCCCTGAACCAGGCTAAGGCGGCGCCGAAGGCGACAATGTCGGGCGTCAGGAGGAGGAACGGTATCCTAAGCTCAGCCAGCCATACCTTGATGCCCATCCGATTCTCTCACCTCGAGCCGGCCGAGGCCAAGCGGGACGTGCCTATAAGCTTCTGCATCCGCTGGCAGATGCCCTCTATGTTCTCCTTCTCTATGGAGTAAACCTTGAACCTGCCGACTCTCTTCTCGCGGACCAGACCGGCCATCTTTAGCTCGGAGAGGTGGTGGGAGATCAGAGACTGATCCTTCTCGAGGAGCTTGGATATAGCGCAGACGGGGAGGCTGGCCTGGCTCAGGAGGGACAGGATCTCCAGCTTCGGCTCGGACGAGATAAGCTTGAAGAGTCTGGAGACCTCATAGATTTCCTCCTTGGACGGGAGGATTATCTTGTCTGGAATCTCGTCCTGGGCACTCAGGACCGCGAGGCAGTCCTCGCCAATCAGCTCCTTTATGCTGTCTAACCTGAGGACAGCTCTCGCCATCGGCGCTCTAATCTAGCGTCACATATGACAGATTTAAATGTTTGAATAATGAAAAAGTGTATGTTTGACGAAACAATGTTCGCGTATTACCTGTCACTCCCCGGGGACCCGCGTTATCACCACGGGACCCGGAAAGAACCCCTTCGACCAGAGCCTGGCCAGCAGGCCGTGGTAATCCTTTGAGTGCCCGACCAGCCTTCCGCCGAGCACGGCGACGTACTCTCCGGGGTAGTTTCTCTTAAGCCTCTCCATGTTCTCACTGACCCATGTCCAAGACTCAGACAAGAGCCTGACGTCCTTGGAGATCGGAGAGGCCATATCACCGGTTTGGGGGCGTCAGCCAATTTAACGGGTCCAGACCATTCGTAATACGAATGTAGGACTGACTTCATTAGCCTTTATACCGATACAATGAGATCCTACCAACCCAGATAATGAGTGTGATAGCGTTAAATCTAACACGCCTCCGGCCGCCTACAGTGGAACCGCCAGGCGACTCAATGAGACGACCGGCCAAGATCACTCTGTCTAGGACCGCTTGGCTCCTCGCGCAGGTTACCCCTCTGCTACTCCTGATTGGGGTCCTGCTACATCCCCCGTCTGGGTGGCCGGCGAGGTACTCCCCCCACGCGGTGGAGGTAGCCTTCATGCTGATGCTCTACGCGGCCGCCTGCTGGGTCCCGGCGCTCTCTATTTCGAGTGCGTGGAAGGTCCTAAAGAGACCTCTCCTCAAGAAGACGCGTCTGATGATGACGATCGGGGCGGCCGACATAACCATGGGAATGCTCCTGCTTGCCGTGGGAGAGTTCAGGGCTCTCCCCTTCGATGTCCTCCTGATGGCCGCCCTGACGACAGCGGTTGGCGAGGTGATCATCGCCTCCGACGGGATAATTTCTCTGACAAGACTGGGTACGGTAGAGTATTCTCCGTTCAAGGTCGAGACCTCTGGAGGGTGGTGTCAGGTCGTCGGTATAGCTCTCATAATTCCCTTAATGGCGTTAGTGGCGACCCACCTCACCCAGACGCTCGAGATCTCCCCCGACCCAAGGTGGTGGGCGACGTTAGCTGGCGTCCTTCCGGGGCCCGCGCTAGTCCTGGCCTGGTGCAAGCGCGCCAGGGAGGAGCTAACCTTGATGAGGGGTGAGGAGGGCAAGTGGCTCTGCGTGGCAGCCCTTCTCTACTTAGTGTCGGCTGCCCTCCTCTCCCTCTCCTTCCTGCTAACTCCGAGAGTCGTCTGGCTCAGCGCCGCCTTGGGCGTTGTGTCGGCTAGCGGCATAGTTTTTGACAGGGCCATAACCTACTGGTCGCTCAACTCCCTGTTCCAGAGGGTGAGCCTTTTCACGGGGGCGATTAGCGAGGGAGTCGTCCTCATAGAGGCTGAACCACCTGCGTATACGGGGAGGCTCCTAACAGCAATTCGAGACCTCCTCGCGGGATCCACAGAGTCCGTCTTGGTGCTCACAAGGAGAGGATCACAGCTGGCCGAGCTCTTGAGGCGGATAGGCCGGGTAGTCCTAGCCTACCTAACCACGGCACCGATCTCTCATCCAAAGGTCTTGGACGAGGAAGGGAGAGAGTATGAGGTGGGAATGTCCGTCTCACAGCTCTCTGCGCTGGTGAGCATGGTGATGAAAGAGGTGGGTACCCCGATCACGCTAATCGTGGACTCATTCAACGATTTAGCGAGTAACCTCGGAGTAAGGGAGACTTACTCCCTGCTTAGAGTCCTCTCAGATTTGGTGCTAGGAGAAGGTGGCAGGGTAATCGTGATCTCGTTCCCCTCGGCCATGGGACCTAGGGAGGCTGCGGTTGTCAGGACCCTCGCCACCGACATACTCCTCGTCTGATCTGGGCGCAATCGGGCCAGGCGGAGCCCTCCTGGGGGCTTAGGGTTATATCGCCAGCCAGCCGACACTCGCCGTGCCCTCGATAGAGATACGCGAAGGCGCCGCCCGCCTCGGCGCCTACCTGGCCGCCGGAGTGGTAGAGGGAGTCGAGGTGAGGGAGGACTGGCCGGGCCTGGCCGAGTTGATCGCCTCTGTCGAGAGCGGCCTGCGGACCAGGCTAGAGCTTGATTCCCTCAAGGCCGATCCGGTTGTCAGGGCGTTCAGAGACTTCTTCTGGCGGATCGGAATAGACCCGACCAAGACCAGGCCGTCAGCAGAGGCCCTGGCCAGGAGGATCTTAGCGGGTAAGGGCATCCCGAGGATAAACAACGTCGTCGACGCGGGAAACGTGGCGAGCCTGGAGTTCCTCATACCGATAGGGCTCTACGACCTAGACAGGACTAGGCCCCCCTTCTCCCTAAGGCTGGCCGAGCCAGGGGAGGAGTTCACGCCCATAGGAGGCAACCCGAAGATTCTAAGAGGCGGCGAACCCGTTCTCGCGGATTCGCTTGGCGTCCTCCACCTCTTTCCACACAGAGACTGCCAACGTACCATGATCAGGCCAGAGACCAAGAGGGTCCTTGTGGTGGCCTGCGGCGTCCCCGCCGTCGAGCCTGATAGGGTCCTCGCCGCCGCAAGACGCGCGGCCGGTCTCGTCGCCAAGTACGCTGACGGCAGGGTTGCCGAGGAGGTCTGTCTCTACGGAGCACGCTGATGCCGACTTAACGTTTTAACCTTCCCCGAGCTGAGGGTTGGGGGTGAAGCCTCTGTCCATATCCGAGGAGCTTCAGAGCCTGATCAAGGAGATGAGGAGGAGAATCCCCGATCTTCTCTACTCTGCCGTGATAAGCGCC
>JAOZGN010000025.1 GCA_027491555.1 Thermoproteota archaeon | reverse complement strand
TCTTGGAGGTGCACGACGCGTTCAGCGTGATGGGCTACCTGAACCTAGAGGCGCTGGGCGTCGTGGAGCCGGGCAAGGCCAGCAGGCTCATAGAGTCAGGCGACGCCGATAGGTCGGGGAGCCTTCCAGTCAATCCGGAGGGAGGCCTCAAGGCCAGAGGGCACCCCGTTGGGGCCACTGGGGTGTACCAGTTCGTGGAGCTCTACAGGCAGCTGTCTGGCAGGGCAGGTCCGGCCCAGGCGGGGAGCCCCGAGCTGGGCGCCGCCATGAACGTTGGAGGCACCGGATCCAACGTGGTGGTGACGATCCTGAGGAGGGTGAGCTGAGATGTGGGCGTTCATCCCGAGCATACCGCCAATCAAGCGTGAGATGCCCTCCCGCTACAGGCTCGAGGGCTTTGAGTGCCGCGACTGCGGGTTCCGCTCTCTGCCGCCGAGGCAGGTGTGCCCGAGGTGCGGATCAAGGAACCTGAGCAGGGTTAGGCTGCCGAGGCGGGGGAAGGTCCTCCAGCATACGGTGGTTCACTCTGCCCCCCGGGGGTACGAGTTCTACACGCCCTACGTGCTCGCCCTGATCGAGCTGGAGGACGGGACCACGATCTTCTCCCAGCTCACGGACGTCGATCCTGAGGAGGTCACTCAGGGCATGGAGGTTGAGGCGGTGCTGAGGAAGGTCAGGGTCGGAGGCCACGGGGGGCCGATAGCCTACGGTCTGAAGTTCAGGCCAGTGCTCAAGCGGTGAGGTCGGCTTGGAAGACCTGCTGAGGAGGCTGCTCTCGGGCGAGATCAAGCTAAGGAACTTGGACTCGGAGCTGGGAGACTCTAACGCTGCCGCGGATGTGAGGCTGGCCTTCTTGGAGAGGGTTACCGGGGCCGACCTGGGACCGCTCCGCCGGATGAGGCTTGACTTCAACGGGCTCGTCGGCTGGAACATCGAGAACCCGGTCGGAGAGGTTAGCGTGCCGGTGGGCGTCGTAGGGCCGCTGAGGGTCGAGGGGGACTACGCGAGGGGGACGTTCTACCCGCTGCTGGCGACCACCGAGGGGGCGCTCGTGGCGTCCGTAAACCGCGGGGCCACGACGATCACCATGGCGGGGGGCGCGAGGACCAAGGTACTCCAGGACGGCATGGCTCGAGCTCCTGCTTTTGTCGCCCCAAATGCGGCCAGAGCGGCCGAGCTTGCCGAGTGGGCGGTCCAGAATAAGGATCAGCTTACCGAATGGGTCGGGGAGGTCACGAGGCACGGGAGGCTGAAGCAGGTTCAGCCGCTCCAGGCTGGGCGGACGGTGTTTCTTAGGCTCGTGTTTGAGACAGGAGACGCCATGGGCATGAATATGGTCACCCTGTCGGCCGACAGAATAGTCAGGGGGATAGCGGAGCTGTTCCCGGACGTCGATCCAGTGGCGCTCAGCGGGAACGTGTGCTCCGACAAGAAGGCGGCCGCTGTTAACTGGATCACCGGCCGAGGAAAGACCGTCGTGGCGGAAACCTTCATCCCAGGAGAGCTTGTGCGCAAGAGGCTGAAGACCACGCCGGAGAGGCTCGTAGAGGTCAGCTGGAGGAAGAACCAGCTCGGGTCGTCAGTGGCAGGGACCCTAGGCGGCTTCAACGCCAACGTCGCCAACGTCGTAGCTGCCATGTTCATCGCGTACGGCCAAGATCCAGCCCAGGTCGTGGAGTCGAGCACGGGGATCACCACGGTCGAGCGGTGGGAGGACGGCGTGTACGTGTCCCTGACCCTCCCCTCTCTGGAGGTAGGCACCGTGGGAGGCGGCACCAGGCTGCCCTACGCGAGGGCCGCGCTTGAGGCGCTGGGCTGCGCCGGAGGGGGAGTTCCTCCGGGCTCCAACGCACGGAAGTTCGCGGAGATCGTGGCCGCCACAGCGCTCGCTGGAGAGCTCTCCCTACTAGCTTCTCTGGCCGAGGGTACGCTCGCCCGCAGCCACGCGAAGCTTGGGCGAGGTGGGGCGTCGCGGGGCGGGCGCTGACCGACACCGTTTTTGTTGACCGAGGGGCGACCCTACGGGATGAGCCTCTCCTACTCCGGAAGGGCCAGAGAGCTGTTGGAGTCAGCCGGCGCCAAGGACTACGACCTGCTGAAGGTTACCGCAGGAAACAGGATCTACGAAGGCATTCTAATGCCCCGGCCCGAGATACTGGACGACCTGCACGTCGTCCTAAAGCTGGCCAACGGATACAACGTGGGAATCGACGTCGAGAAGATCTCTTCTGTGGAGGTGCTCGGGAGGGCGAGACCGCCTGAGAGGCCCTCCCCCCCAAAGGTACCCCCCAGAGAGGGCCTGCCGTCCGTCCCGATCGTGGTGACGGGTGGCACCATAGCCTCCAGGGTCGACTACTCCACCGGCGCGGTCAAGCCCACCGAGACCCCCGAGGAGCTTATCGACCTCATACCGGAGATCGCGGAGCTGGCGAACGTCTCCTACGTCCCGCTGATGGCGAAGCTCAGCGAGGACATCAGACCGGAGGAGTGGGGCAGGATAGCGAAGAGGGTAGCTGAGGAGTTCAACTCCGGGGCAAGCGGGGTCGTGGTGGCCCACGGAACCGACACGATGCACTACACGGCGTCCGCACTAGCCTTCATGCTGGAGGACCTGACTGGACCCGTCGTGCTGGTCGGCTCGCAGAGGTCGATAGATCGACCGAGCACGGACGCAGTCCTGAACGTCACCGCGGCCGTCAAGGTCGCGGCCGAAGGGCCCATGGCGGAGTCCGTGATAGTCATGCACGGCAGCACCTCAGATGACTTCGCCTGGGTGATCAGGGGCGTCAGGGCGAGGAAGATGCACACCTCTAGGAGGGACGCCTTCATGTCGGTGAACGAGGTCCCCCTGGCCAAGGTGACGGAGCGTGGGATAGAGGTACTGAACCCCAGGTTCAGGAGGAGGCCGAGCGAACCAGCGGAGGTGGTGGCCAGGGTCGAGATCGAGCCGCGCGTCGCGCTGGTCCACGCTTGGCCAGGAATTGAACAGGACTTCTTGGAGGCTATCGTCTCGGCGGGCTACAGAGGGATCGTCATGGCTGGAACTGGGCTCGGACATGTCCCCAATAGGATCGTCGACGAGATAGGGGCGATAGTGGAATCCGGAATCCCCGTGGTGGTGACATCCCAGTGCCTGTTTGGGAGGGTGGATCTGAAGGTCTACGCCACGGGCAGGAGGATGCTGCAGGCTGGCGTGATACCGGCGGCCGACACACTCCCTGAAGTGGCCACGGTGAAGCTCATGGTGGCCTTGGGCAGGGGTATAGAGGGCGAGGACCTCCGAAGGTTCATGACTACCAGCCAGGTGGGCGAACTGACGGAGACCATCAGCCCCTCGGCTTATCCGCCCTGCTTCTCGGGAGGTGACTGAGTTGGTTGACCTAGACTACCGCGAGCTGGGGCTCAAGGTCGGAATAGAGATCCACCAGAGGCTGGCCACGAGGGAGAAGCTGTTCTGTCACTGTCCTCCCTTCATGAGGCACGACGAACCCCACCTTTGGGTCAGGAGGAGGCTGCGCGTCTCCTACAGCGAGCTGGGATCCATAGATCCGGCGGCTAGGTTTGAGACGCTCAGGGCCAGAGTGTTCGAGTACGGCGCCTACTCCGACAGCACCTGTGAGGTTGAGCTTGATGAGGCGCCGCCCCTCCCCCTAAACTTGGAGGCCCTCGAGGTCTCCATAGAGGTTGCCCTGATGCTGAACATGGACGTTGTAGACGAGGTTCACGTCATGAGGAAGATAGTGGTTGACGGGAGCAACACCACGGGGTTCCAGCGCACGGCCCTGGTGGCCCTCGGGGGAAGGGAGAGCGCGATCGAGACCTCAGAGGGGGAGGTCAGGCTCTCCACCCTGTGCTTAGAGGAGGAATCTGCCTACATCGTGGAGACCACGCCGCACGGGGCCCGATACAGGCTGGACAGACTTGGTATTCCCCTGATAGAACTGGCCACCGAGGCAGACATCAGATCCCCAGATCAGGCGAGGGAGGCCGCGCTGAAGCTTGGCCGTATACTGAGGGCCACGGGTAGAGTCCAGAGGGGGATCGGGAGCATAAGACAGGATCTCAACGTCAGCATAGAGGGAGGCGCCAGGCAGGAGATTAAGGGCGTTCAGGAACTAGATCTGATAAGCGAGGTCGTCAGAAGGGAAGCTCTCAGGCAGGTGAACCTGCTCTGGATCCGCGACGAGATGAGGTCTAGGGGGCTGTCCCCCTCTTCATTCGACTCGGCCGAGATGCTGGACGTGACCGAGCTCATGAGTGGATCGAAGTCTAAGCTGGTACGTCGGGCCCTCTCTGGCGGATCTAGGGTCCTCCTCCTCCAGCTGCCTGGAATGGGCGGCCTGCTCGGGAGGGAGGTGCAGCCAAACAGGAGGTTCGGCACAGAGCTCTCAGACTACGCTAAGGTTTTCGGGGGCGTCACTGGAATCCTGCACTCAGACGAGCTGCCGGGATACGGGATCACGGAGCAAGAGCTGTCCTCCCTCTACAGGGAGGCCGGACTTGATAGGTCCGACGCGTTCGTGCTGGTGCTCGCCTCCGGGAACAAGGCCAAGCTGGCGCTGGACGCGGTCAGGAGGAGAGTGGCGCAGGCCGCGCTTGGAGTACCCGAGGAGACCAGGAGAGCCTTACCGGACGGAAACACGGCCTTCATGAGGCCTCTCCCAGGCTCGGCCAGGATGTATCCCGAGACGGACGTGCTACCTGTGGTGACCGGCCCTCTTGTCAGGGAGATACTCGTCAGAGGTCTTCCAGAGATGCCGGATAGGGTGGTTTCAAGGCTCGTGACCCAGTACGGCCTCACCGAGGATCTGGCCAACATGTTGCTGGACGACGGGCGCATTGCGCTGTTTGAGAGGGTCGCCTCAGAGATCTCAGGCCTGTCCCCCAGGTTCATCGCATCCACTCTTACGTCGACGCTGCGAGGACTGGCGGGGGAGGGGGTTGATGTGCACAGGATCCCCGACTCGGCGCTGGAGACCACCCTCAAGCTGGTGGCGGAGGGCCGCCTGGCCAAGGAGGCCATCCCCGAGGTGTTCAGGAAGCTAGCGGAGAACCCCGAGCTAGACCCCTCTGACCTGGCCGCGAGCCTCACGATGAGCGAAGAGGAGCTCGACGAGATCATCAGGAGGGTGCTGGAGGAGGAGCGTGAGGTAGCCCAGAGGGTCGGGATGCGGGCGTTCGGCAGGCTCATGGGCAAGGTGATGTCCGTCGTCCGCGGCAGAGTTGACGGGGCCGTGGTCAGCAGGAAGCTCAGGGCCGCCATGGAGGAGATGGTGGGCGATCAGAAGTAGGCCGCCAGTCCCTCCTCAGAGACGCCTCCAGCCACCTCGTCGAAGTCGATGCCCAGCACGTCGAGTATCTGTTCGAAGGTGGTCTTCATGATCTCCATGTATTTCTGGATGTCCACCTCCTCCTTCTTGGCCAGCGAGACCGGCTTCACGCCCTGGCGCCCGGTGGTCTTCACGAACTCGATCACCGTTCCCGGGTAAACCCGGATGCCTCTGGCCTCAAGCATCTTGGCCGCCTTCACGTGTTGAGGCGTCGTCTTCACGTAGGACTTCAGAGGCTTGGTCAGGACCATCCTGAACGAGACCTCTTCGAGGCTGAACTCCCTGTTCCTGAGTCGGTTCACGTACTCTCTGATCTTCTCCTTGATCTCCCTCCTGGCATCTTCAAAATCGGCCGGATCTTGAACCGATCTGAGAATGTCAATCACCTCGGCAAAGGCCCGCCTGATGAGGTCCGGGACGTTCCGCTTCTTCCCAAGCAGACCCTTGATGTCCACGGTCCCGTCGTCTCTCACGCCTAAGTAGTTCTTCTTGAGCTTCGAGAGGATCACATAGCGGTAGTGTTTCTCCAACTCTATGTCTATGCCTAGCTCCTCCTCAACGCGCCTCTCCAGTGCTTTCAGATCACCTTCTGAGGCCTCTTTGATGAATAAGGAGTCTGTATCGCCATATACCACGTTCAACCCCAACTCCTGCGCAATCCTTAGCGCGGTTATCATGGCCTTCCTCGCCAGGGCCGTTATCATCTCGGCCGCTGGGGGAGAGTACAGCGGGAAATTCTCGTATCCAAAGACCCCGTAAGAAGCGTTTAGGAGGACCTTGAGGCCGCTCTGGACCACATCATACCAATGCCTCTGCTCCTCGGGCAGGCTACTGTCTTTGGCCAGCCTCTTGTACCACCCCACCCTGAGGTCCCTGAGGACCCCGATGAGCCTGGGGATCAGACCGACTTCGTCGTGAGTGCATATCCAGTGTGGGAGCCCCTCGGCCGGCCTGTTGGAGCGGCACCCCATGTGCGGACAGTTCACGGTCTCGAAGCTCACCCTCCACCGGGCAATTATGCTAGGGTACAGGCTCGCGAAGTCCATGACGTGAACGTCGAAGTGCACGCCCGGGACCGGCTCAAGCACTATCGCCCCCATGTACTTCTTCCCCTTGATCAGCGCGCGGCTATAGGTCTCCGCACCCCTGACGAGGATGATCTCCTCCTTGTTGGGGATCAGCCAGTCTCTCTTCCTGTACTCGAAGTAGATCATGTTCTTGATCCACTGGGAGATGCCCAGCCTCGACACGTCCTCCAGCGGGAGCTTGCTCAGACGGGCGAACAGCATGAGCAGGTCGATGAGCCTCCCGTCCAGGACGTTTCCCAGCATGTGGGTGATCTTGGCGTCTCTGTAACAGTAGCTGGCCAGTCTCTCGGTCTCGATTGAGGTGAAGTCCCTGCCGACCTCCAGCTTCCTCACGCCAACTATCGCCTGGGCTATCTCGTCGAGGGTGGTCCCGAGGTACTTCCCCCCAAAGATGTAGACCTGCACGGACCTGTTGCTGTACAGCTGGTAGAGGTCTATGTGGACGCCGGTGTCCAAGAGGGCCCGATCTCGCTCGAGCCTTATTGGCTTTGGGCTCACCCCCAGCTCCTGTGCCCTCCTAGCGAGGTAAGGCATGTCGAACCCGTCGCCGTTGAAGGTGAACACGACTGGATACCTTGAGATCTTGTCCAAGATGGTTCTGATCAGCTCGGCCTCGCTCTCGTGCACCACTACCCTGGCGCCGTCGATCTCTGTTGGGACTTCGGATGTCCCCCTTCTCAGCAGGTGCACCTCGTTCTCGTCGTCTCCGGCTAGGGCCGCGGCTATGATCGGATGTCTCACTTCTTTTGCGGAGGGGATCTGATTCTCGGCGGCGGCCACCTCTATGTCCAAGGCCACGCTTCGCATCTTTGGAGCCCTGATCTCCAATATCCTCGCGAGATCCTCCACGAGGCGCCGGCTCGCCTCATCTGAAAGGGTGTGAGTGATGCGTGGAACTTGAACGTCCTCGGGGACCAGTGGCTCAAGCCCTCCATCCTCTCTAACCTTGTACGGTAGGCCGGGGATCAGCCCGACGTCGTAAATGTAACTCTCATAGTACTTTATCCGAGCCTCCCACACCTGATGGCCGGCCTTCTCAAGGAGGTCTCTCAGCCCACCCCCTCTCTCGCCCCCGACCGCCAGCGGGTCTTTCGTCTCCACCCTAGTCAGCTGAGCCATCTTGAGCCTGACTACGTCCCACTTCTCTGTGGGGGTGTACCCTGCGATCCTGGCGGCTAACCTTCCAGCCAGCTCCTGGATCTTCTCTGAGCTCGCGTCGGTGAGGAGGTAGGGCCTGTGACCCGTCCAGTCCGGGACGTGAAAGATCTCTCCGCTCTCCGGGTCATACAACTTGGCGACGGCCCTCCTCTCAGACCCCTCGTAGTAGACTGAGAGGAGGTAGCCCACTCTCCCGGCGGCGGGCACCAATTGAGACGCCTCTCTACGCGAAATCTCCGACGCCACAAGGCGAACCATGATTTAAATAACCTGCCGTCGGGAGCCCCGATCCTGAAGGAGGTCAAGGAGAATGAACAGACTCACTAAGATCGTGGTCACGTCACTGGCATCCCTGATGATGGTATCGGCTCCCATTGCCAACTCAATTCCGCCGGTGGGGATGGAAACCCCGTTCCCTGACGAGTCCGTCGTGACGGTCACGCTCAATCCGGACTTCAGTGCCAACTTCTCGGGTTACGTTCACAAGCCTTTCTCCACGGTAGAGTTCAGCTACTACACGAGGAGAGGAATACCGCTGGCAATGGGCATAAGGTACGAGGGGTACATTGAGCTGAAGAGATCCGGAGACGCGCTCGAGGGTACTTACCGACTCTATATAACGCCGAACCTACCGGAGGGGGCCGATCCAGACTTGGCGCTCCGGCTTTGGAACTCTCTCCAGTCCATGGGGTCCCCCTACCTGGCGCTTCAGGAGCTGATGAAGACGCTATTCGGAGAGGGCTTCCTCATGATCCCCAGGCCGGCCGTGAGGACCGACCTGATAGTCAACTTCACGAACCCCGTGACGGGGAAGAACATGACCGGCAGGGGATTTACGGTAGAAGCCCCAGTGAGGAGCGAGACGCCATTTTTGGAGGAGTACAGAATTCACTTCATCTTGCAGTCGCCGCAACCCCCGGTAAAGCCGGACTGGGTTGGCGATCTAGCCTACGAGATCAGCGGGAAGACGGTACCGCCCGAGTCCCCCTACCCCCTCAAGAGGGAGGGAGACGTGACCTCGGTGTACTTGGATCCCATAACCACGGCTCTCCCAAAGGGAGCTGCCTACACGCTGATTCTTAGGGAAGAAGTCCCGGGGCTATCGATAGTCGACGCCGATCCCAACCCATTCGAGCTGAAAATGAACGTAGTTGTGTGGGAGATCAGCGCGGTCGACAATCTGGAGGGCATCAGAGTCGATCTTAAGGAGCTGAAGACCAGCGGAATCGGTCCAACAGGCGCGGGCGCCGTAATACTTCCATTCATACCCCCTCTGGTGGGAGTGGCCGCCCTGGCGTACGCCCTGCAGAAGAGGAGGAAGGAGAGCCCCAGGTAGGACTCTCCGACCATGTTTAAATAACCTCGCCAATCCGGTGTGGGCGAAAGCTAGAGGTGGTGGCCCAGTGCCGAACTTTGGATACTCTTACGCGGAGGAGCTCGCTGGAAACCAAGTGAAAGCCTCCGTCAGGGATCTCAGAGTCTCCTTTAAGGAGATGGTTGAGCTTGTTCGCGAGCTCAGGGGCAAGTCTCTCGAAGAGGCCCGCAGGATACTGGAGGATGTGATCTCGCTCAGGAGGCCCATCCCCTTCAAGAGGTACAAGAAGGGCGTGGGCCACCGGCGGCAGCTACAGGGCTGGAAGGCGGGCAGGTATCCTGTGAAGGCGGCTAAGCTGGTGATGAAGCTCCTCAAGAGCGCGGAGGCCAACGCTGAGCAGAAGGGACTCGACACGGAGAGACTGTTCATAAGGCACATAGCCGCCCAGCAGGGCCCAAAGCTCAGGAGGTTCTTCCCGAGGGCCTTCGGAAGGGCCACTCCCAAGATAGAGCAGCTGGTCCACGTAGAGGTGGTCTTGGAGGAGCGGAGGTGATTGATGCTTGAGCGCTAAGGCGAACCCAACCTACAAGAAGATAGTCGAAGAGGGCTTGATTAAGGCCAGAGTTTACGAGTTCCTCCAGGGAGAGCTCGATAGAGCGGGATTCCATGGAGCCAAGGTGGTCACGACGCCCGTCAGGGATGTGGTGACGCTCTACGTGGAGAGGCCGGGGCTTGTCATCGGGAGGGGCGGCAGGATAGCCAAGCGGCTCACGGAGATCCTCAAGAGGGAGTTTGGGTTCCAGAATCCGTATCTGAGAGTGGAGAAGGTTGAGCAGCCCTTCTTGAGCGCCAGCATAGTCGCGAACTACATAGCGAGGAGGATAATGAGAGGAGAGCGTCACAAGAGGGCCGCATTCGCTGCGCTGCGAAGGGTCATGGCGTCCGGGGCCAAGGGCGTTGAGATTAGGATAGCCGGGAAGTTCACTGGCCAGAGGGCTCGAGAGGAGAGGTTTAGGGCGGGCGTCATCTACCGCTGCGGTGAGGAGCCGACGAGCTACGTGGACTACGCGGTCAGGCACGTCATGCTCCCTCAAGGCATGCTGGGGATCCGCGTCAGGATTGTCAAGCCAGTGGACGAGTCCACGATGCCGGACCAGATAATCGTGATCCCTGAAAAGGTGGAGGAGGTTCTCGCGGAGCTCTCCGGTGAGGCCCCGGGTGAGGGCGGCGAGAGCGTGGAAGTCCCGCCCGAGCTCTTGGGAGAGGCTTCTGGTACCTCGGGCGAGGAGACCGGAGAGGAGTCCCCCGAGACCGGGGAGAGTGAAGTTGAGGAGGTGAGTGAAGCTGCCGTTGAGGAACGAGACTCTGGAGGAGCTGAGGGCGCTGTCGGAGGAGGAGCTGAGGAAGAGACTCAGTGACCTGCAGAGGGAGTACTTCGACCTGCAGGCCAAGCTGGCCGCAGGCGCGCCTCCGGAGCAGATACACAAGTTCAAGCTGGTGCGCAGGCAGATTGCTCGAGTGCTCACTGTTATGCGAGAGAGGGGGTTCCTGGCTTGATAGGCGCCCTCAGGGAGTTCTACCGCCAGGTCAAAGTTCCGAGGAAGCCGTCTGACCTGATATACCACGAGCTAATCGGGCTTGAAGTCGAGGTGGAGTCCTCTCCGGACCCGGATCAAGTTGGGCTCTCGGGCGTTGTGGTGGACGAGACCCACCACCTCCTCGTGCTGGAGACCCCCAGAGGTCGCCGTCTAATACCCAAGTCTCACAGAGTGTTTTTGTTTACCCTGCCGTCCGGCAGACGCGTTAGGGTGCTGGGCGACAAGATTGTCGGAAGACCGGAGGAGAGGGTGAAGAGAGTATGAGCAAGGTTAGGTCCCTTCCAGAGTACCTAGTTTCCGATGTGATACCCCCTGAGAGGGAGTGCGACGACGACAAGTGCCCCTGGCACGGCACGATATCAATCAGGGGGAAGACTCTCGTTGGAGAGGTCGTCTCGACGAAGATGACCAGGACCGTCACGGTTCAGATAAGCTACCTCCACTACGTGCCGAAGTTCAAGAGGTACGAGCGAAGGAGGAGCAAGATCCACGCTCACCTGCCGCCATGCATCGACGTCAAGGAGGGGGATGTAGTCAAAATCGCTGAGACGAGGAGGCTGGCTAAGACTGTGAGCCACGTGGTACTGGGAGTGGTCAGGGGCGGAAAGAAGGAGGAGCAGTAGGGAAAGCTACTCCTTTTTCCTCCTCCACCCGTACCTTGTCGTGTCGTAGAAAGGCATGTCCACGACCTGCAACTCTATCTTCCCCACGCCCTCTGCCACTAGGTCAACGCCCGGACTCGCCAGGTCCGATCTCACGTACCCCATCGCCACACCGACTCCCACGGTGGGGCTGTACACGCCGCTCGTGACCCGCCCTACGACCTCGCCGTCTTTGACAAGCCTGTCGCCGTGTCTCGGCGCCCTTCGCGAGGAACTCCTCAGACCAACCCTCTTTTCTGCAGGCCCCCTCTGAAGGACCTCCTCCACCGCTTGCTTCCCGATGAACTCACCCTTCTCCAAGTTCACGGCGAACATGAGGTCTGCCTCCACCGGAGTGGTGTTCTCGTCCATGTCCTCTCCGTAGAGCGGGAGACCGGCCTCTAACCTGAGTATGTCCCTGGAGCCCAACCCGCACGGCGACACCCCGGCTTCAACGAGGTCTCTCAGGAACCGAGACGCGGCAGATACGTCCCAGAATATCACCTCGTATCCATCCTCCCCAGTGTATCCTGTTCGGCTGACGAGCACCTGCTGCCCGTACGCCTGGATGAGCGCGTTCCTGAACTTCTTCATCTTGATAGGCCTCCCAATCACCTCGTGAACGCGCTCCCTGGCTGACGGGCCCTGAACAGCTAACATTGCCGAGTCAAAGGTCTCATCGATTATGGTCACGTTGAACTCTCGTTCTGCAGTCACCGTCTCAAACCACGAGAGGATCTTCTCCCTGCTGGCGGCGTTCACGACGAGAACGTACTCCTCAGGTCCGAGGCGGAATGCCATGTCGTCGTCCTTAATCCCGCCCTGCGGGTTGAGCGTCAACGTGTACCTGCTCCTACCGACCTCCGCATCCACCCGGTTCGACGTAACGTAGTTCAGAAATCTCGCCGCATCTGGCCCTTTAACCCTCAGCCTCCCCATGTGAGAGACATCGAAGACTCCGGCCGAGTTCCTCACCGCAAGAGTCTCCTTGATGGAGCTTGCGTACTTCAATGGCATCTTCCAGCCAGCAAATAGCGTGAAATCGGCCCCCAGTTGTTCATGTGTCTCCAATAGAGGACTCTCGTAGGGCATCCCGCTGAAGATGAGCGCGAAATCTTAAACCATTTCTCCGAAGACTTCAAGCAGACTGCAAGATGCCAGAAGACCTCGTCAAGATACTGGGTAAGATGCTGGGGGAGGACAGGATCCTGTCAGACGAGATCTCACTTGCTACCTTCTCCTTTGACGCCTCCAATGTTAGGCAGATGCCAGACGCCGTCGTCCGCCCAACGTCGGAGGAGGAGGTAGAAGAGATCCTGAGAGCGGCAACGGAGCACGAGTTCTTCGTTACGCCCCGAGGCGCAGCCACCTCCTTGGTTGGGGGGCCGGTCCCAGTTGAGGGTGGTGTGGTCCTCGATCTCACAGGCCTGAATGAGGTGTACGAGCTCGACGAGGAGGAGGGTACGGTTGAGGCCGGTCCTGGCCTCAGGGTGTCGGAACTCGAGGAAAAGCTTGGAGGCGATTTCTTCTTTCCAATAGGCCTCGAGGGGGGAGGTAGCGCGACGATAGGCGGGCTCGCGGCTACGGATGCCGCGTCGAGCCTCTCTGGAAAGTACGGAACCATGAGGAATTTTGTTGTGGGCATAAAGGCAGTGACGCCTGCTGGCCAGTGGATCGACCTGAGGGGTTACCAGGCAGGAGGGCCCAGGTTCATGATGGACTCCATCTTGGGGTCCGAGGGGACATTGGCGGTTATAACCCGGCTAACCGTCAGGTTGACAAGACGCCCTCACGTTGTGACTCACTCCCTGGATCTGCTGGATTCGCTGGACGCCCTGACGCTCTTTACGGAGCTGACAGCGAGAGGGGTAGAGCCAGCCGCCATGGATGTGTTCCACAGGGATGTCTTGGAGGCCGGGGGCGAGGGTCAGGAGGCCGGGGCCAGGGCCCTGATCACGTTCTTAGGGACTCCTGAGTGCGTCGAGTCCAACTCAAAGATCCTTCGCGAGGTGCTTGAGGAGCTCAAACCGCTAAGCCACGAGGTGCTTGAGGGGCAACTGCCGGACAGAAACGAGCCGATCATAAGGGCTATCAGGGAGGCCAAGCAGGCCGCGATATTCGTGAGCGCGTCCCTCCCTAGGTCCACGCTCCGCGACATCATACCCGAGGTGGATAGAACCGCATCGAGGTACAGGGTCTCCACGCTGACTGTCTCCTCCGTACCCATGGGGTGGGTAACCGTGGGCTTCCTCTTTGATCCGCTGGACGACAAGCTCGTCGGGAGAGCGGCATCCGCCTCCCAGAGTGCTGCTGAGCTGTTTGCCAGGAACGGAGGAGTCCTTGGATTCGGAACCGGGATAGGACGCACCATGGCACACGCGTTTGCTAAGCACAGGCCTGAGGCGGCAGCCGCCTTCGCTATGCTCAAGAAGGTGTTCGATCCGGCGTGGATCCTGAATCCAGGTAAGATCGTACCTTCAAGAGGGGGATAGAAAGCATGTCGGCTGAAGAGGAGCAAAAAGAACCGCTATTCAGCGAGAGCTTGACTAGAGGGCTGCAGTTCTGTCTGAGGTGCGGCGAGTGCAACCTCTACTGCCCGGTTCACAGGACCTTCGAGTTCAACGAAGCCTACTCCCCAAGGGGCTGGATCAATCTGGCCTCGATGCTCGCCCTCAGAGAGATTCCCGTGTTCATCGACAAGATAGAGCACATGTACATCTCCGTCCTGTGCGGAAGGTGCGATCCACCGTGTCCCTACGATGTCAGGCCCTCTGAGCTCATACTCAGAACCAGGAAGGAGCTCATCGACCTCGGGTATGTTCCCCCTCTTGAGGTCGCCGCCCTTCCCAGGAAGATTAGAACGAATCTCCCACTATTTGAGCCGGCTGCTCAGGAAGGGGCATGGACCTCCTCTGGAGGGGAAGAGGGAGCTATGTCGTCATTAGTCCTATACCTAGGTAGGTGGACCCTGAATTCCCCCGAAACGGCTGTCGCGGCATCCGAGCTTGCGCTGAGGGGGTTAAATGTGTCCACGCTGGCCGACACCCGCCCCTCCTGTGGGGAGGTCCTGAGGCTGGCGGGGTACTTTGATGAGGCCAGAGAGGAGCTGGAGCTGCTGGTAGAACTTCTCAGAGATCGAGGGGCGGAGGGGGTCATCACTGCCTGCCCTGAGGCCGCCTCCAGGCTCTCCGAGGCAGGCTTAAATGCCAAGACCCTCCACGAGTCACTCTCTGAGGTCGACATCTTAGATGTGAAGACGGCCTCGAAGAAATTCTCCAAAGGGGTACTCTTAGTGCCAGACTGCAGGCAGGAGGGACCCAACGAGGCCATGTTCCAGATCCTGTCGGAGGCCGGGGTTCCCGTGGTTTACTCAGACATTTGCGCCTCCTGCGGTTATGCGGTCACCTACAACGCCAGGCCAAACGTAATCGAGCGCCTCGGGAGGGAGATCATATCTCAGGCTGAGAGAGAGGGACTCGCCTACGTCGCATTCGTCCACCCCGCCGCGTATTCTGCGGTGAAGGCCGCGCTGAAGGGGGTGAAGGCCAAACCTAAGATCCTTGACGCGTTTCAGCTCTTACTTCAAGCGGCTCGGAAGGCCTAAGTAGGGGCTCGCCAACCCCGGAGTATATGAATCCAGCCTCTTCTACCTTCTTTCTATCGAACACCAGCCTCCCGTCGTACAGCAGTACAGGCCCTCCGTCTTCGCATGCCGCCCTGAGCTTGGCCAGATCTAGGGACCTGAACTCAGGATGATCCGCCGCTAAGACAATGCACCGGGCGCCGGACGCGGCCTCGTAGGGATCTCTGGCGCGCTCAGCGTCGAAATACTCGGCGCATCTGGGATCGTAGGCCCGGACTCGCGCTCCTGCCGCCTTGATAGCCGAGATCAGTTCTCTCGCGGGACTCTCGCGGGCATCTCCCACTCCGCCCTTGTACGCTGTACCCAAGACGGCGACCGTAGCCCCCTCAACCCCACCCGTCTCCTCGAGGAAGGAGATTATCTGCCTGGCAGCAGTCTTCGGCATCTCCTCATTCAGCTTCCTGGCACGGACGATGAGCTCTGGAAAGTACCCCCTGTCAGCCGAAGCATTGGCCAGGAAGAGGGGGTCCTTCGTGAGACAGCTCCCACCGACCCCTATACCCGGCCTCAGCAGGTTGACCCTAGGGTGGAGGTTGGCAAGGTCTATGACCTCCTTAGCGCTAATTCCCAGCACCGAACAGACCCTAGCGACTTCGTTTGCTAGGGCAATGTTCACGTCCCTGTACGTGTTCTCTACGAGCTTGACAACTTCCGATGTGGTGGCGTCCGTTGTGATTATCTCGCCCCGGCTGAAGGAACTGTAGAGCTCCTTGGCCAATAGGGCGGATTCCTCGTCAACTCCTCCGATGATCCTGTTCGCTCCCGTGAGTTCCCGGATTAGTCGACCGGGCATGGCCCTTTCCGGACAGTGGGCTATGAACACACGGTAAGGCAGCTCTCCGCGGACCAGCCTGGCGACCGTTCCGGATGTGGTGCCGGGGGGGACCGTACTCTCCACAATCACAATGGCGTCTCCTCTGATGGATCTCCTGACGGTCTCGGCGGCTGAGAGCAGGTAGGTCAGATTCGGCTCACCGCCGTTTATCCTAGGAGTTGGAACGGCGATGATGAACGCGTCAGCCCCGAAGATCTCGTCCGGATCGGCCGTGGGCCTGTACCTCCCGGATCTGAGGTCTTGCTGGAGAAGTTCGGGGAGTTCAGGCTCTCCAGGGTAGGGCGCAATTCCGGACTTGAGGCCCTCCACGAGTCTCTCGTTTATGTCGTATCCTACCACGTCAAAGCCGGATTTGGCCAGCAGTAGGGCTATCGGTAGTCCGATATACCCCTGCCCCAGCACAGCGACTCTGGCCGCCCTGCGCCGAATCTTCATCAGCAGGCGATCGAAGGGCGACCCCCCGAACTCCTCCATGCCCATCCTGTTGGCGGAATGAGGTTGGGGTAATAACTCTGACAAGCGAAACGGTTGAAAGGGAGAAAACTCAGCCTGACGAGGGCCGATCTCAGACCAGGGTCCCCTGGAGCTCCCTCCTCTTGAGTCTGGTTATGTAGCCGGCCACCCGGTTCCTGTATACCTTGGACCGCACGTTGGCTATCCTCTGAAGGACCCTCTTGTTGTGCTCAAAGTCCGTGGTCCAGAGCTCAGGGTACTGCTTGACGAGCTTGTAGGCCATTCTCTTGATGGCCTTTTCCCTGACGGTTCCCATAGGTCCTCTCCCGAGCCCATCAGTCTAGGCTATATAAAGGTTGACGCCTAGATGCCCTCTCGACGATCTTCTTGGCGAGCGGGAGAACCTCTGCTCGCCTCTTCTCGTGCTCCCGCATCTCTCTGAGCAGTTCTTCTATTATCTGCGCCTTACACTCACCGCAGAGTCGCTCTCCATCAACGCACTCCCTGTAGATCCTCTCCAGCTCAGAGTCGCCCTCCGGGAACAGGTGGAACTTGGCGATCTCGTACACGACGCACCGCCAAGGCTCCCCGCCCAGCTCCCGCTGGAGCTTCGCCGTCTCTCTGCCCCCTGTGAATGCGTTCAGTATCTTCTTGCGGACCAGGTCTTCATCGTCCCTCAGGCTTATGTAGCTCATGGGGTCTCGCTTGGACATCTTCTTGTCCCCCAGCAAGCTCCTGATGATCAGATGGTACGTGGAGGAGGGCTCTAGGAACCCCCACTTGGACCTGAGCTTTGCGGCGACGTCTCTCGTGAGGCGGAGGTGGGGGTCCTGGTCCACGCCGACGGGCACTATTGTGGGCTTTGGCCCGCCCAGGTCCGGGTGCTGGGGCAGCAGAATGTCCCCTATCTGGACCAGGGCCGATAGGTACAGCCCCATGTGCCTCTCGCCGTACACTGCCCTCATCGTCGCTAGGGTTATCCCTCGAGCGGCCAGGGCTGCTATCTCGTGGACCCTGATCTCCTTGCTCTGGAAGTAGATGTAAGACCTCTCGGGGTCCAGGCCCGCCGCCAGGAGGTCGGCCACGTTGCTGACGGCTATCTTCCTGCTAACGTCAAAGTCCTGACCGTTGTCCTCCCATGCCTCTATGTCTGCTATCGAGAATAGGGCCACGGCGCTCTTGGACTTCCTCTGAAAGTACACGAACTCCTTCACAGTCTGGAACGTCCCAAGGTGGTACTCTCCAGTTGGCTTTATCCCGGTCAGGACTGCATACTCCTTGCCACTCCTGATCGCTTCGGCTATCACGTCCAAGTCACGGTGGGCGAAGATTATCCTACGGCGAAAGAAAGGCGCGTCCCCAAAGAGTTCTAGATGATCGTCTCTGATCCCGGATAGACCAAACTGCTCCACGAGTCTCTTATAGTCTTGAATGAGGTCACTGGACCAAGGGTCTAATCCATTTGGCGGCAGGCAAGATCACCTCCCGAGCCCGTCGGTTGCGTTTTAAAAACTGGTTTTCGATAGGCGTTGGCGAGACGGTGTGGGTGAGATGGCCGGAATACTCGAGGCCTTCATCGCGGAGAATAAGGGGCTCATCGAGGAGGAGATTTCCAGATTCATGCGGGAGATTAAGGCCGAATCCCCGTCTTACGAGACCTCAGAGTACTACGAAAAGCTCACTGAGTACCTCTTGAGAGGTGGGAAGAGGTTAAGACCCCTGTCCGTGGTGGCGGCATACAGGGGCTTCGGAGGGAGCTACGAAGGCATCTACCGGGCAGCCATATCGGTTGAACTCCTCCACGCGTCTTCTCTGATTCATGACGACATAATGGACGAGAGTCTGACGAGGAGGGGTGGGCCAGCCTTCCACGTCCTTGGGCGCGACTGGTTCGCATCTCTGGGGGTGAAGAGAGCCCCCTCCAACATAGGGATCTCTATTGGCATTCTCGGTGGCGACAGCCTGCTAGGGCTAGGGCTCGAGACCCTCCTAAAGTCTGGATTCCCATTCGACAGGGCCAACGCCGCGGCCGTCGAGTACGTTGAGGCCTACAGGAGGCTCATTGAGGGTCAGCTGTTGGACCTCTACCTGAGCTGCAGCAAGGAGATGCCGGATGAGCAGGCGGTGCTCAAGATGCTCTCTCTCAAGACCGGCGCCCTCTTTGCGGCCTCTCTGAAAATGGGGGCCATTCTGGCGGGTGCGCCAGACTCAGTTCTGAGGCACCTCGACGAGTACGGACACAAGGTGGGGGTGGCGTTCCAGATAGTGGACGACATTCTGGGGCTGTTTGGAGACCCCAAGGTGACAGGTAAGCCAGCAGATTCAGACGTGAAGGAGGGAAAGCGTACCATCCTGATAATACGGGCCTTGGAGCGCTGCTCTCCTCAGGAGAGAGATAGAGTGTTGGATATTCTCGGCAACCCGTCCGCAGACGACGAGGATGTCGACTTCGTCAGGAACGTGGTGAGAGAGACTGGCTCACTTGATTACGCGCGTTCGAAGGCAATAGAACTCTTGGAGGAGTCTAAGGTAGCCCTGAAATCCCTCGAGGGAGTTGCAGACGCTGAGTTCTTGCAGCTCCTCTCTGAGCTGGCCGATGCGCTCGTATTTAGGAACCGTTAAATTTGGGGTCCACGAGAAAGTAGGCATGGCGCCTGCCACTGCATGACCCGGGGCGAGGAAGGACGGCGTGGGCCGACCGGTGAGCCTGCGGGATTAGTTGGCAGGCGCTCAACCCCTCACACCCGGGTGTTGAAAGGAGTGCGATCGATCGGGTTCGATTGTCCATCGCCCGTTGATCGGGTGTTTGGAGGAGTCTGGGGCACGCTCCAGGCTCAGTAATAACTTGAGGAGAGGTGATGTTTGACTTGAGGAATTCTCCTGGATTCGAGTCGAGGCCCCCCGGTAACAGGAACAGGGACGCAGAACACCACCCCAAGTACCTAATACACCTTGATATAGTGGTGAACGGCCACGTAGATGACAGCGACGTGATAGGGGCGCTATTTGGGCAGCTCGAGGGACTCATAGGCCCCGAGCTGGAGCTTAGAGAACTTCAGAGGACCGGGAAGATAGGTAGGATAAAGGTTCACCTCAAGAACGAAGGCGCCAAGACCCGGGGCGTCATTCAGGTTGGTTGCAGCCTGGACAAGGCCCGGACGGCGATCATAGCCGCCGCCATGGAGAGCGTTGATCGAGTTGGACCCTACACGGCGAAGGTCAAGTTGAGAAAGATCACAGACGAGCGAGAGGAGAAGAGGAGATTCATAGCCAAGAGGGCCGTGGAGATACTCAAGGAGTGGAGGAGCCAGGCCGCTGAATCCTCCAAGGATCTGTTGGACAAGATTCTGAGGGAGGCCTCGCGTGAGGAGGTCGTCTTTTACGGCCCGGAGAGACTCCCCGCGGGACCAGGAGTGGACGAGTCAGATGAGCTGATAGTCGTAGAGGGCCGGGCGGATGTCGTGAACATGCTGAGGTACGGGTGGACCAACGTCATATCGGTTGGGGGGGCCGTCGAGAGGGTTCCCGACACCGTGGTGAAGCTGATAGCTCAGAAGGACGCCATAGCTTTCGTGGACGGCGATCGTGGAGGGGAAATGGTTCTCAGGGCCCTCTTAGAGCAGACCGACGTGGATTACGTTGCGAGGGCCCCCCCTGGCAAGGGTGTGCAGGACCTCACCGCCAAGGAGATCAGGAAGGCGCTTGAGTCAGCCGTCCCCGCGTCCGAGGAGCGGGAGAGAATGGGCATTCCTAAGCCGGAGACGCGGCCGACCCTACCTCAAAGTCCTGCAGAGATTCAGCAGGCTCATGCTGTCCCTGCCGCGACGCAACACGGTGCGCCGCCCCCAATTGAGGAGCTGTGGGAGAAGCGAATCCCCAAAGAGCTCAGAGACTGGGTTAAAGAAGCAATCTCCACCGGAAGGGCCATCTTACTCTCTGAGAACATGACAAAGGTGAAAGAGGTGAGGGTGAGCGACCTGCACGAGCAGCTGGGCTCAGTTAACGGAGCGAAGTATCTCATATACGACGGGAACGTGACTCAGCGAATCGTAGACAAGGCGCACCTGTCGGGGATCAGGGTGATAGTCGGGAGGAGAACCTACGAGCTAAGCAGGATACCCGTCGGATTGAAGGTCTACACCCTGGAGTAGGTCCAATGCGTGATTCGCATGCGGGTACTGAAGAGGGATGAAAGAAAGGGCACAGTGACCGTGAAGGTGGACGGACAGGAGGACCTCTACTGGCTGTCCCTCATAATCAAACCTGGCGACCTCATAACTGCCCGGACGACGAGGAGGTACAAGCCCGAAGGTCAGCAGAGGCCGGACAGCGGAGAGCGCGTTCCGGTTACGCTGACGATCGAGGTGGAGAAGGTTGAGGTCGGCCCCAGAGGAACCTCGCTCCGCGTTCTCGGCGTAGTCAGGAGAGCTCCGGAGTGGTTGGGGATCCAGGGGAAGCACCACTCACTAGACATCTCTCCGGGATCGCAGCTCACGATCCAGAAGGAGTCCTGGAGCGACATGCTGTTGGAATTCCTGGATAGAGCAGAGAGGTCAGCGCTATCTCCTAAGGTCCTGGCCGTCGCCTTGGACGACAGGAACGCGGTTGTCGCCGTGATCTCCGACTTTCGAGTCACTCCCGAGGTCTCGCTGAGGGCGTCCAGAACCGCGGATCCCCGTTTAAGGAGGATCCAGAGCGTGTTGAGCAGGGAGTTTCAGCGAGAGCTGGCTGAGTTATTGGAGAGGCTCGTGGAGAGGTACTCTCCAGAGGCCATAGTGTTAACGGGCCCGGGCTTCTTCAAGGAGGAGTTTGCGAGGTACATTGAGGAGAGGTCGCCCGAACTGGCCAGCTTGATCAGGGTGGTCGACTCATCGTCGGCAACGCTCAGCGGTATCTACGAGGTCCTTCGCAGGGGAGAGATCGACAGGGTGGCCAGGGAGCTCTCGATTTCGAGGGACGCTGGTCTCCTCCAGGATTTCCTTCGCGAGCTATCTAAGGGCTCTGAGGTAGTCACCTACGGACCCAAACAGGTCGCACAAGCTCTGTCGCTTGGCGCCGTGGAGACTCTGCTGCTGTCTAGCAAGATGCTGTTTGACCCATCCACAAGGGATGAGGCCATGTGGATGCTGGAGATGTGCAGGCGGACTAGGGCGAACTTTCGCATATTGGACTCGGACTCCGAGCCTGGGCAGATGCTAGACTCCCTCGGGGGGGTCGTGGCCTTCCTACGCTTCCCGGTGTCGGGATAAAGCCGTCGCGTCGTACCTAGCCCAACAGCTCGAGGATGAAGTAGAGGATCACTCCTGACGTGATGAGCTTCCTTCCCTTATACGAGAACACGTCGGATGCCCACAGTACAACGCCCAACGCTATCAGGGTACCCGAGAGAATCCTCCCTATTTCAAGCGCCGTCTCCCTCAGGAAGGATAGGATTTCAATTAGCTCTGCCTTGAACCCCTCAAAGACCCGAGAACGAGATATTCTGGGGCTGGCGCAAGCGACCGCGCTAATGGTGGGCAGGACCAGCAGGGCCGACAGAACCGCCGCTGCCAAGACTCCCTTCATGGCTCCTCGCCAGAAGGAGTCCCACCTATGGGCTATCTCACTGCCGTCACTCAAAACATTTCTCCGAGTTTCCTCCTAAGCCCCTTCTTCATGTTGGCCAGCCTCTTCAGCGCGCCTTCGAAGCTCTCGTCCAATCCGAGAGTGTAGTGAACGTAAAGCCCCGTCTTCCCTCGAACTCTTCTCTCGGTCAGCACCCGAACCCTCTCCTCGACGGTACCCACTGAAATGCCGAGAACCCTCGCGACGACCTCCTCCCTTCCCTTCACAGAGACTTCCGCGTGCCCCTCGGAGGTGGGGATTATCAGCATGAGTTCCTTGTTTACTCCGGGAACGCGCTCACGATTTCTGAGCCCCTCCAGGTTCAGGCAGCCGCCAAACCGGTAGAATTCCTCTTCTCTCTCCCCCAGGCCAGTCAAGGGAAGCGAGACGACCACATTTCCATCAAAGTGTATGTAGCCCTTGACAGCGCTGGAGGGCGTAGCCTGCGTTATCTCCCTCCTCACCGGATCACTGAACTCCTCCCTGAGGACCATCTCGATCGTAGACGCTGGGAGCCTGGGCTTCAAGACCACCACATCGACGTCGCTCCTCTCGTCCACGTCCCCCCTAGCTACGCTCCCGTAAACCAGGGACGGCTGACCTGCGCTGGCGAGACGACTCATGATCCTCTCAGCCTTAGCTCTAAGTTCGTCCAGCAGCCTCCACCTGTCCGGTCCGTACACCACACGCCGCTCAGGTTTTAGTCCCAACAACCCTTTGGTCACGCCGGGGGATCACCCTTTAACGCGTCGTCGAGCGCCTCCATGTGCACGACCTGTGGACAGAAACAGGCAGTCTACTACAGGAGGTACTCCGGAGAGAGACTCTGCCTCCAATGCCTGCGCGAGTCCCTCCATCACAAGATCAGGAGGGCCATAGCAAGGTATCAGTTGCTGACTCCGGAGTCCACCGTTCTCGCGGTCGTCCGAAGCGGGGTCACGGTCGACGATCTCGGGATGAACTTACTCCTCGAGGTCGAGCGGGACTTCCCGAAAGTCCAGATCTCATTCCTCACGATCTTTAATGGCGAGAGGCCTCTGAACTGCCTGCACCTGAAGATCGCGATCCTAGAGGCGGCGCGAAGGGGTATAGAAAAGGTGGTCTTCCCACTGACCGCTGAGGAGACCGTCGCCAACAATCTGCTCTGGATCTCCCGGAAGAGTGGATGCCTGCTCCTGAGAGGCCGCCTCCTATATCCAGATCCGCCTGAGGGGGTGGACGTCGTTCTCCCACTCTACGACGTGCTGGGCTGGGAGCTGGCGGCTGCCTTCCAGCAGGAGGAGGCTTTGAGATCATCTCCGGTGCTGGACTTAATCTCCTCGCTCGAGGACGAGTTCCCTGGATCCACTTACAACATGCTGAGGTCTATGGAGAGACTGGCCGATGCCAGGGGTGGCATCCTTTAATTTGGGGTAGACCCCAGGCGGGTCGCGCAGGGCGGGGTTGGTCTCAGATGTCTGAGAGGAAGGCGTTCGAGCTAACGCTCAAGGAGGAGGACTTCTCCAGGTGGTTCGACGAGGTCATCTTCAAATCGGGCATCCTGGACGAGAGGTATCCAGTCAAGGGAATGTACGTCTGGCTGCCCTTCGGCTACGCCATCATGGAGGCGATAATGGACATAATGGAGCGACTCCTGAGGGAGACCGGCCACAAGAGGGTCTACTTTCCGGGAGTCGTCCCACAGAGCGTCCTTGGAAGGGAGTTCGAGTTCATCAAGGGGTTCCAGGACTCAGTGTACTGGATCACGCGGTTGGGCACCGGCCCCGCCCCAGAGCCCCTGGCCCTGAGACCCACCAGCGAAGCTATCATGTACGAGGTCCTCTCACGATGGATACAGAGCTATGCGGACCTCCCGCTCAGGATATACCAAATAGTCCCGGTGTACCGGTTCGAGACCAAGGCCACCCGTCCCCTGATAAGAGTCCGCGAGATAGCCTTCTTCAAGGAGGGCCACACCTTCCACGCTACCCTCGAGGAGGCGGTCAAGCAGGTTGAGCTAGGTGTCAAGATTTACCGCCAGTTCTACGACGAGCTGATGGTCCCATACCTGGTGGTGAAGACCCTCCCTTGGGACACCTTCCCGGGCGCGAAGTACAACATAGATCTCATCACCATAATGCCGGACGGGAAGGCCCTTGAGCTGGGTAGCGTCATAAACTTCGGAGATCTCTTCGCCAGAGCCTACGACCTGACCTATATGGACGAGAACGGGGAGCGGAAGTACGTAAACACGACCTCATTCGGGATCTCGGAGAGGAGCCTGGCAGCCGTGATCGCGATCCACGGTGACAACAGGGGACTGAAGCTTCCTCCCAAGATAGCGCCTGTGCAGATTGTAGTAATACCGATACCCAAGGCCGAAGAGAAGGAACCGGTCATCGAGAAGGCCAGGGAAATCTACCGGAGGCTTAAGGAGGCTGGATTCAGGGTTGAGATAGATGAGTCAGACGAGCGGCCAGGCTACAAGTACTACAAGTGGGACATCAAGGGGGTCCCGCTGAAGATCGATGTCGGACCCCAGGAGGTCAAGGGAGGCTACGTGTCGGTAGCGAGAAGGGACAGGGTCGAGCGCGTCAAGATCCCAGAGCGGGAGTTGGTGGAGGGCGTCCGCCGGGTGCTCGAGGAGTACGAGAGCGCTCTCAGGGACGAGGCCCAGAGGTACTTCGAGAGTAGACTGACGCACGCGGAGAACTTTGACGACATCCGAGAGGCTATCTCGGCGGGCAAGCTTGCCAGCTTCGCTTGGTGCGGACGGGAGGAGTGCGCCCACACCGTGGAGGAGGAGATAGGCTACGGAATACTGGGGTACGAGGAGGGGGCTCTGAGCGGGAAAGAGCGGCCCTGCATAGTGTGCGGCTCTCCCTCGCCACACAGGGCGTGGATAGGACGCAGCTACTGATCCCCGACTACCTTTTATAGGGGGCGGGCTTAACTCCCCCGGGGAAACGTTTATGCCAAAGAAGAGGAAGAGCAGGGGTAGGAAGCTATCCGACTCCGGTCACGAGAAGCCTGTGCAGTGCCACGCCTGTGGGAGGCTGGTTCCCGGGGACAAGGCGGTGAGGATCACTAGGTGGGTCTCGCCCATCGGTGGCCCCTTGGCGAGGGAGCTGGAGAAGCAGGGAGCCTACATCTCCAAGCGGCTTGAGACTAGGTACTACTGCATCAGCTGCGCTGTTCACATGGGTCTCGTCAGGCCCAGGGCTGAGGAGGAAAGGAAGATCAGAAAGCCTCTACAAGCCAGGAGGAGCAGGCAGACGGGCAAGCTCCCCCTAAAGTTCCTGAAGCTGTGAGTGAATCATCGCACCGGGGGCTCAGAAGAACTCTTCTAGCCCCCTCCTACCCTCCTCAACGCCCACTCCTTTGAGGGCCTTCAGGGTTCTCTCTATGACCTGATCGAACAGCTTAAGGTAGTAGTCTAGGTCGCAGTCTTCTACGTCAAAGAACTCGGCCGGTCGAGCCCTCTCGTTTATGCTTCCATGGCCCTTCACGATCACTATCCTGAGGACCTGTCCCCTGTGGACCTCGATGCCCTTGTTCTCCTCGAGCCACCGCCCGGCAACGTAGCCTTTGGTCTTCCTCTCAAAGTCCTCCAGCTTCTTTCCCAGAGTCTCGATGAAGATCAGGTCTTCCTTCAGGACCCTACCCTCCTCTAGGAGCCGCCTGTACTCTGCGACCTTCTTCTCAATCTCAGAGAGGAGTCTTCCTTGGAGAGCCATCTTCACGGCTTCCTCCTGGGCCTTCTTGATGATCGGCGGGTAGTCTCTCCTGAGGAATTCGAAGCCCTTGGCCACTACCCTGCCGTTAACGAGGTGGGCGTACTTCTTCTTCGTGAGATATAGGGCGCGCTCGGCCACGTACTGCAGATCGATGATCAGGGGAACCTGCTCGTTCAGCCAGTCGGGCAGATTGGAATACTCATCCGCGGATCCTCCGGTCACTTGGACGCCATCAGTGTCGACGTAGACGACCTCGAGCCCCCTCTCTTGGAGTATCTCCACGACCTTCTTGATGTAGTGTCTCCCCAAGGCGGCGGTAAGCGCCGCTGCATGCACGTTCCGTAGGGATGCGCCCTCCCACCCCATGTAACCATACATCGCGTTCGTGACGACCTTGATGGCCTTCTGGATCGCGTCCAATCTCTTCCGCTCGGTTGCGCCCGGAGGCAGGCCTTCCATCTCCCTCTTAATTTCGGCCCTTCGCTTCAGCAGGTCCGAGGCGATCTCGGCGAACAGCCCGCGCCTGTCCGAACACACCCTTTTGGTTATGCCCTCCGCCGAGACCTCTTCTACGGAACAGAAGCCTTCTTTGGGCTCTACGGTCTCCGGGCTGATGTTGTGAAGTATCATGATGCTGGGATACATGCTCTTGAAGTCCAGGTAGCAGATGTTCTGGTAGATGCCAGGAGACTTGAGCCAGACGTACCCGCCGAGAAACCCCCTCTCCTCCTTCCTCTGGGGTGGGATCACCCAGCCCCTCTTCTTCCCGTGAATCGTGACGAGGGACTCCACGAGGCCGCCCACAGGGGTCCTGGTGACCTCCTGCAGGGGCCTGTAAGTGAGCTTCGCAAGCTCTGCTTGGTGCGGGAGCAGCTTTTCCGCCAGGTTCCTTATGGCGACTACCTTCTCCTTCAGATACGCAAGGAGGCCGTCCCTGTCGGATTTCCACATCTCAGCTATCCTGAACTTGGGAACAGGCTTGGGTCTGGCTACGCCAAGCTCGTCAGCCAGTTCGTACCAAGACTTCGTGGGGAGCCCGGGAAAGTCGCGCCAGGTTATCGAGAACATGTCAACGTTAGCCCTACCGGGAATCCTCTGCTCCACGAGTATTATCCCACGGAAGAACCTGCCTGTCTCCTCCGTCTCCCCCTCTTTCCTCCCCAGCAGGAGCCTCATACCATGCAGCTCCGCCCTGGCCTTCATATGTTGGAGCTCGTCCGCGTCTTGGCCGAACCCGACTATCACGTCTGGATCTTCCTTCTGAACGACGTTAATGAACTCCCTTATCACCTGAGAGTCGTCCTCCGAGGATATCACCTCAACAGGGCCCTCATCAATGGAACAGCCCACCGCGAGAACTGGACTCCTCCCGGGAACAGGGAAGCCATCCTCACTGTATATCAGCGCCGAGAAGTAGAGGATTTTGAGATCATCAAGGTAGCCCTCGCCCACCTGACTCGGTGAGCCGCCCTCGATGACAACCTTGGAGAAAGGCCTCAGATCTGAATCGAAGAGGAACCTCTGCCATGTAGGGATGGAGTACTCCCACGGCTCCGGGACTAGCCTCGCCAACCTCCTGAGGTCCTCCTCGTCCTTTCCCACCACCTTCAGGAACTTCCTCTCGAACCAGGGGTCGTAACCGACGGTCTCCTCGACCCGCAGGGCCTTTGACCTCAGCCTAAGTTCTGTCTCCCTGTCTAGAGAGTCTTTCGGCACAAAGAAGTAGGGGTGAAACTCGACCTCAACGCTCCTACCGCCTCCGAGCCACAGCAAGACCCCCCTGGGGGTTTCCTCTATGTGATAGAACACCCCCTCCTCTGGCATGCCCCAGCCGAGAGATGCGCTCTCCTTCCTGTTAACCGTTCCGGATTGAGATCAAGGGGCGACCTACGACGTCCTGAGCCCCGCCACGTACTGCGAGATCCGCTCCACGCCTTCCCTTATCTTCTCTGGCTCTTCCACAGCGGGCGCGAACGAGAGCCTGACCCAGCCCTCCATGCCGAAATCGGCTCCCGGAGCGAGGGCGACCTGCCACTCATTCAGGAGGCCCTGGACGAATCTCCTAGAGCTGGGCTCGACGCGCTCAACGTTGAAGAACACGTAGAACCCACCCTGCGGCGGGAGTACCTGAAGCCCCTCTATCTGAGACATTAGATCAGTCGTCATCCTTGCGACCTCTCCGTAGATCCGTGGCGTCTCCTCTAGCATGTACCTTCTCAGCCAATCCTTAACGCCCTCCTTGGACATCATCCTCACGAACGCCCTCTGCGGGATCCTCGTCGGGGCAAGCGTCCTGGCCTGCTGAACGGTCTCAACGGCCCTGATGAGCTCCGGATCGGCATAGAGATACGCAAGCCTCCACCCAGGCGCCCTTAGCTCCTTCGACATAGACGCCAGCCAGATCTCCCTCTCCCTCCTGGGGCGCGAATAGTAGCTCGGCACGCCGGAGTAGTGGAACATGCGGTAGGCCACGTCCAACAGGACCCAGATCCCCCTCTCCTCGGCGAGATCCGACACCGCCGAGATTACTTCGTCTGAGAAGACCTGTCCGTCTGGATTTCCAGGAGTCACCAGGATCAGCATCCTAGTGTCTGGGGTGATTAGCTCCTGGAGCTCGTCGACGTTCGGCTCGAACCTCCCGTCCTTGATCACGTCCCAGTACTTCATCTTCACCCCCAGCATCGTCTCGACGAGGAGCTGTCGCTGGTAGTTGAGGTAGCACGGTCTCGCCATTATGACCTCGCTTCCCCTGTCCAGAGTGGCCAGGAAAAGACCTCCTGCTAGGTCCGTGCTACCTAGACCCGAGATTATCTCGTCTCTGGGCATTCTCCTACCAAAGATGACTTCTTCGTACTCCACCACCGCGTCTAGGAAGTCTGGGTCTCCCTTAGTGGGGGGATATCTTGCGCTGAGCCGTATCTCTCTCTCATCTTCCCAGAGCTCCTTCATCGCGTCTACGAGCGGTTTCGGCGGGGGATCCTGGGGCCACCCGCCGCCCAAATATACCAGTGGGCGGGGGTACTTCTCTGGGTTTCTCTCATAGTCTGCAACAAGGCTCATTATCTCTCTAATCGAGCTGGGATTCTCAATGGCGTATCTAGCAGTCTCAGAAATGCCCGCTGGCATGGAACAGACCCGCGACAGGCGGTCAGTGGATTCCGTAAAAAGTCAGTATGATCTAGTGATCGGGATTGTTAGGAGGGGGGTTAGCAGCTCCTGCGTTTCCCGGGCCCTTGCGGAGCCCAGTACTCCGCAGGACGTGGCCGGGCTTAACTTCCGGGTTCGGAACGAGTCCGGGTGTGTCCCCGGCCACTATGGCCGCTCGCCCCAATTGCCCTTCCCTTCCTGAATTTTAAATCTTCCGAGCACCTCCGCCCGGCCCGGGTCTCACCGAGAGGTGTCCAATTTGGGCAGGATAGGTAAGCTCAGCAAAAGCTACAGCCCCAAAGACGTCGAGGAGAAGGTCCTGAGGCTGTGGGATGAGAAGGATGTCTATGCGGAACTCAGACGCCGCTTGAAGGGAGGGCCGAAGTTCTACTTCCTCGACGGCCCACCCTACCCGTCCTCCGGAGAGCCCCACCCTGGCACCGTCTGGAACAAGGTTCTCAAGGATACTTTCATCCGGTACGCCAGGTCCAAGGGGCACGATGTCAACGATCGGGCAGGTTGGGACTGCCACGGACTCCCTATTGAGGTGAAGACGGAGCAAGAGCTCGGATTCAAGACAAAGAGAGACGTCGAGAGCTTTGGTATAGGAAACTTCGTTCACAGGTGCCGGTCGTTTGCCGAGAGGAACATTGAGGAGATGACCCGCCACTTCAAGAACTTCGGGGCCTCGCTGGACTGGAAGGGCGCCTACCGCACCATGGACGATTACTACATCGAGAGCGCATGGTGGGGCATCAAGAGGATCTGGGAGGAGGGCAGGCTGAAGAAGGGCGTTCAGGTGGTTCACTGGTGCCCCAGGTGTGAGACCGTGCTTGCGGACTACGAAGTGAGCGAGTACAAGGACCTCCGAGACCCCTCGATATTCGTGAAGTTCCCACTTAAGGACAGGCCCGGGGAGA